>NZ_JBNPWS010000008.1:0-185623 GCF_050433705.1 Paenibacillus sp. DS2015
TCCTGGCTCTCTTTAATTCTAATGTCATTTCTAAAGGGATGAAATCCTGCGAATAGACGAGCTTGCGTGAGATAATCAAATCATACCGAGGGAGCGTAATGACCTGTTCTAATTTATGTTACGGTTCACCGTAACATTTATAGGACGAAATCAAAAGGCACCTTCACAGGTGCCTTTTGACTGCCGAGAATGCCTCGATAGTTGCTATTATTTCTCATTTACCCATTCTGCATTCTGTTTGCAAGCGCAGCCGCCCAATAGCGTTCACCGAAAATTTTTGATTTTGCCCTTCTGCCTGTTTCGGTGCTCCTGTTCAGACGAAATAGCGTCTCTTATTTATCATTTAACTAACAGAGGAGTCAAATCACTGTCGATGAAATAATCCTTGTAGATCACATCGCCGCTTTCCGGAAAAATGCCAATAACGAGAATGACGACAAGTTTCCACATAGCTTCATCTCCTTTTTATTAAGGACAGAGTCAGGAAAATAAAGTTACATTAACTGGATATTTTATTATTATTGGTAAAAAATAGAATTCTGAGTAATGGATTCTTTGGCTCCATATCCATATACAACACATTCCATCGATGGCCGTCCAAATCGGCGAATCCGGCACCGTACATCCACCCGTCCTTGTATCCGAGCTCTCCATATACAGTACCACCCGCGTTAACAGCCTTGCGTACCATTTCATCTACTTCTTCCGGGCTTGCCGCATCAATGGAAAACAACACCTCGGTTCCCTTCGTTGTATCGGCAATCTCATTTCCCACAAAACCTTTGAAAGCGGACTCTGGAAAAAGCATCACCATCACCTTTTTATCACCTATGACTAAGCCGGCCATCTCACTGCTGTTCATATGACGCGGATGAAGCGAGAAATCGATTTTGCTGAAAAACTCTTTTGACTTGCTCAGGTCTTTGACTGGCAGATTGATCCATAATTCTTTGGTCATAGTAATTCTTCTTTACATTGGGATTGGTCAACAGTAAGCTTTCAACCTCAAAATTTTGAAGTTTCTATTTTCGCCAACTATTTATTACAGTTATTACATTTATTCTCCACTAAAGCTTTTGGGCCATTCAGCTACCCTGCGACTACTTTCTTCTTCTGACAAATCCTCAATCCTAGTCATAATAGTCCATCTTACTCCAAAAGGATCCAATATACTTCCGAATCGATCACTTGAAACAAAGCTTGCAACCGATCCCCTTACTTTTGCTCCTCTTGCTACCGCATTTTCAAATACCTGGTCAACATTAATTAAGTAAATTCCTAAAGAATAACACGCATTGTCTTCATCTGGCGGCAAGCCCAATTTATAAGTCGGATTCGCTGCTCCCAGCTGTAAAAAACCATTTCCAAAATCTAATTCCGCATGAACAATTATTTTTTTTCCTTTTCCATCAGGATATTCAGTAATATCCTTAACCCGTGCATTGAAAACAGTTTTATAGAACTCTATTGCTTCAGAAGGATTCTTCACTATACCTTCATTGTATTGAATTCATCAACTCATAGTAATATTTAGAATCACTAGTCTTATTAAGGCTATACCAGGCGTCTAATGTTTTTGGAGAAAACACATCCAAAGCTTTCAAGATGTGTACAGAAAATTCCAACGGAGCTATTCCAGATGCTGTGATCAGTTTTCCATCAGTTACAGCAGACTCCATTTTGTAATACTTTTCTCCTGTATAAGTGGGACAGATCATTTTAAGGTATTCCAGATCATTGCTTGTATGCCCACGTGAATTCAGCAATCCTGTCTGGGCAAGTCCCATTGTAGCACCACAAATCGCTGCAACCCATATACCTTCCCTTAAACACCTCTCAGCGATTTTTAAGAGGGGGTGGTGAATGTTTTCTGTCCATGTATCTCCACCGGGTAAAATCAATAGATCTGATCTTTCAATGCTGCACTCATCCAATTTGATATCAGGCAGTATTTTCAATCCGCCCATTGTAGTTACTGGAGTCTTATCAATTCCCACGGTAACTATTTTTGATGGGGCCAGCCCCTTTTTATAATATCTTCCCGAGTTCAGTTCGGCAGTTAAGTAGCCTATTTCCCAGTCTGCCATTGTGTCAAACACATAAAGATATACCGTATTATTCATTTGCAAGTTCTCCTTATTTTACAATTCATCAAGTGATACCAACTATCCATCGGTAATCAATGATTATCATCATTATAAAATGACTTCACTGACATCCGCTGTCAGTGAAGCTATTAAAGTTGATAATATTCCATTAACTCCGACACTACACCAACAAGTTTTTCCTTCAAACTCTGTGGTTCGATTACTTGAATGGATTTTCCGTAGGATAAGAGAAAATTAGGAACATAGGTATGAATTGATTTTTCCTCAAGTAAAAAGATTGCTTGATTTGATGTACGCTCTTTCAGATGATGCCCCAAAAACCAATGCAGGCATAAGTCATCCAACGCCTCTGACCTACCTTCGATAATTAATGCAATTAACCCGTCCTTGCCGACTAAATCAGGTAATAGATTTCGCAAAAAAAATTCCCGAGCCAAAAAAGCTTCGGAACGCTTAAATATGTTTTGAGTACGCTTGATTTGTAAAATCCGTTCTACCCGAAAGCTGCGGATCTCATTTCTCAGGTGGCAAAATGCAACAATATACCATTTATTGTTCCAGTAAACCATTCCATAGGGATCTATCACCCTAGTCTTGGGTTGATCATCACGGCGTGTGCGATAATCAATTTCTACAGAGAATTCGTTTGCTACAGCTTGCTCCAATTCCGCCAATACTGGCTGAATAGAAGGGTCTCCCATACGGTTTATAACTTCAAATCCGGCTAAATGACGGCTGAGAACACTTTCCTGTTCCTGATTCGAATACATTTTCAATTTGGATGTCGCATTACCTAATGCCTCACTCAAAGGGTATCCGGCTTCTTTTGCAAAAACAGCAGCATGAAGAAGTGCTTTTTTTTCTTCAATATCAAATAGCAGAGGTGCTCTGATAAAATTATTCAGCAAGCTATACCCGCCATTATGACCAGTGTCGGATATTATAGGCACTCCACTGGCACCTAGCGCATCAATATACCGATAGACTGTCCTTATATTTATTTCTAACTTTTCGGATATTTGTTTTGCGGTCATTTTAACGCCCGAATTCAGCATCCATAGGATTGCCAGCATATTATCGTTTTTTGGCATCACATATACCTCATCTTTTATTAGGATCGCTCTAAATTATTAGCTTTGCGAATCGCCTGCATCCCTTTATTCATCAATCTTTCAGCCTTTCAATCCTCACGTAGCATTCAATCTGTGTCGACTCCCGTAACTTAAACAACAATCTGCAATTTTTAACATTGCGGCTTCTACTCTCAACTCAACTTTCTGCTTTACCACAACTTGTGATACGGTTCACCGAGTATGATCTTAAACTGTGAATGTGCATCCCTGTTTTCTTACGCAGTACTTTAAATAAGGCGCGTACATCGTGGTCATTCATCGGTTGTCCAACTCGGTTTCCCCGCAGTTTAACAAATACAAAATTCGTATCGATTTCAAGATCATCAATCACGTTGTATAGGTAGTCGTCGTATAAATCCATGAGTCCCTGCGAAACAAACAATTCCCGTTCACCCGTCTTGAGTTTAGCTCTATTCTCCAATTCACCGCGGTCCGTTAAACGTATTCGATGGCCCTTCTTGTGATCGAATACGAAGTCTTCCATGAAGAGTGATAATGCTTCCCCGATACGTAGTCCCGTTTCAAACAACAGCTTAATCAACAATCGATCACGAATGTTCGTTGTGGACTCGTAGATGTGTTCGACCTCCTCCTTATGCAAAGCCCTAGGTTTTCTTCTGGGCTCTTTCAGCTTTAAAACGTTCTTATTCGTCGGTTTTCCTTCATTAATATGATGTAGGAATCCCTTATATTTACTATGACCACCTCTAAATACCTGTCTTATCAGTTTATCTACCATATCGTTTTGGATCTCTTGAATACGGAAAAAGTAATCATATAGGTTTGTTACCACTGTGATTATAAGATTCACTGATTTTTCTGTTCTTTTCGCTTCAATCTGTTGTAATGGAGTAACTTTCCCGCTTTCAAACGGATTACGCAACCAACCTACAAAGTCAGAAAGATCCTTAACTCCTACTTCTTTATAATCTATCTTCTGCTCTTCAAGATAAGTGAAATACTGTTTTAATGAATAGCAATAAGTTTTCAGTGTGTTGTTGCTTTTACCTGTCTGATCGAGGTATTTTAAATACTTCATCACAGGTACAACTGGAACACCTACCTCATCCAACAGCAAATATCTCTTTTTATTACCATTAAGAATTACTTCTTGTACTCTCACAACAACACTCCCAACGAAAGGCTTTTATCCTCAATATATTAAATAATTTATACTAAGCTTTAAAGCCATAGTTAATATTTCTTATAAACAAAAAATAGAGGAGATTAGCTCATATAATGAACTAACCATCCTCTATTTACTTTACTACAATTAACCTAGTCTAACACTTTATTTTTCAGTCTATAATTTTATTTTCTCCTGACACCTGTGAAGCCTTTTGTTCCTGCTGCCGTAATTCTATTCTACGAATCTTACCTGAGTTTGTCTTAGGGAGATCCTTAATGAATTCTATCTTTCGAGGATACTTATAGGGAGCCGTCCATTCTTTGACATAGTTCTGCAACTCTTTAACCATTGCCGGTGAACCTGCTATTTCCTCTTGAAGGACAATAAAGGCTTTGACCACATGCCCTCTGATCTCATCAGGACTAGCTACAACGGCACATTCTTTGACTGCATGGTGCTTCATGAGAGCTTCCTCTACTTCAAAGGGGCCTATCGTATATCCTGAACTTATAATAATATCGTCTCCACGACCCTCAAACCAGAAGTATCCTTCAGCATCCTTCCTTGCCCGGTCACCTGTCACAAAATAATTGCCGCGCGTAGAAGCTAGTTTGCGTTCAGGATCATGGTAATAGTTCTGAAATAATGCTGGCATATCTGAGTGTACGGCAATATCCCCCACTTGTCCCGGAGCTAACGGTGTGCCCGATTCATCTATGATTTCTACAAGACCATCGGCAATAGATCTCCCCATGGAACCGATCCGTGAAGGAGCATCTTTCAAAGTACCGATTAATAGAGTACTTTCTGTTTGTCCGTACCCGTCACGAATGGTCAAATTGAAATGACGCTGGAATTCCTTGATGACTTCCTCGTTTAAAGGTTCTCCTGCGGACACCGCACTTCGCAGGTTAGACAAGTCATATTGTTTCAATCCACTCGTCTTCGCCATTAGCCGATATTCCGTTGGGGTACAGCACAATACCTTAATGCCATAACTCTGGATTAGCTCCAAATAGCGGTTCGGTTGAAATGAACCATTGTATACAAATCCGGTCGCTCCACTTCCAAGAACGGATAAGAACGGACTCCAAATCCACTTTTGCCAGCCTGGTGCAGCGGTTGCCCATACCGTATCCGATTCCTGAATATCCAGCCAGAGAGTTGCAGCGATACGCAAGTGAGCATAACCCCAACCATGCGTATGGACTACGCCCTTAGGATTACCGGTTGTTCCAGAAGTATAGGCAAGAATCGCCATATCGTCTCGGTGTGTATCCACCGTAGTGAAAGTATCCGATTGACTTTCCATCATGTCGTGTATACCTATCCAATTCGCCTTTATCTCAGCTTTTTCTGCTGAAACTACGATGCGGTAAGCCAAGGAAGGTATATCCTCACCAATTTTGTCGACTTCTTGCGTAGCATCAGACCAGACTATAACGGCCCGAGCCTCAGAGTGTCGAAGACGATAAGCTAGATCCTTGGCCCGAAGCATCTCCGAAGAAGGTATAATAGCTAGTCCTGTCTTCAAACAAGCTAGATATATGACGTAAGTGATTATTCTCCGAGGGACCATAACCAGCACTCGGTCTCCTTTGCGAAGACCAAGGCCTTTTAGCCCATTGGCAAGCTGGTTAGCCTGTTTATGTAGTTCACCATATGTGATCTCTTCGTAATCACCATTACCATCTAACCATTTAAGTGCAATTTTAGCAGAATCTGAATGTTCCATTTCTGATGTCAGATTATAATGTTCAGGTGCAATCCATTGTGTGAAATCCAATTTAAATCTCCTCCTTTATTAACCTTATAAATAATTAGTGCAACATCTTATTTCTTATTATAGCATGAATTCCTAGTACCAGGTTCTAATCGAGTTTCCTATCGATAGGGCGAAGTTGATCCCCCTAACCAATTGTGTCCTATTTTGCAATCAATCACACCCTGATCTTGTAATTCGACTATAAAACGTAAAAACCCGATAGCGGACACTTTATTAAAGTGCCCCACTATCGGGTTCTCAGTTCTTTAGCAATAAATACTATGACATTCTAATTGTTAGAATACCTTAGTTGTCCAAGACTCACAATTCCATGTATCTGTTACAACGTCGCGATAGAATTCCGGTTCGTGTGAAATTAATAAGATGCTGCCTCTATAGGCTATAAGGGCGCGTTTCAACTCTTCCTTAGCATCCACATCTAAATGGTTCGTCGGCTCATCTAGCACAAGTAGATTCGATTCGTTATTGATCAGCTTACATAGTCGCACTTTTGCCTTTTCACCACCGCTAAGCACGGCTATCTTACTCTCAATATGTTTGTTGGTAAGTCCACACTTGGCCAAGGCGGAGCGAACTTCAAATTGAGTATAGGAAGGAAACTCCTTCCATATTTCTTCGATACAGGTACTGTAATTGGTGTCCTTCATCTCCTGTTGGAAATAACCTATTTCTAGGTTCTCTCCGAGGTGAACCGAACCCGATAGTGCCTGGATTTCTCCTAGTATGCTGCGCAGTAATGTCGTTTTACCAATGCCGTTCGCTCCGACAAGCGCAACTTTCTGACCGCGTTCCATACGGAGGTCGAGTGATCTAGACAGTGGCTCTTCATAACCAATGACAAGATCTTTAGCCTCAAAAATCAGTTTGCTCGAAGTTCTCGCATCCCTGAAATTGAATTGTGGCTTCGGTTTGTCTTTGGCAAGCTCAATGACATCCATCTTATCTAGTTTCTTTTGTCTGGACATCGCCATATTTCGTGTAGCGACACTTGCTTTGTTCCGGGCAACGAAATCTTTCAGCTCTGCAATTTCTTGTTTTTGACGCTTATAGGCTGATTCAAGTTGCTGCTTTTTCATTTCGTGAACCTGCTCGAAGTAGTCGTAATCACCGACATAGCGGGTTAAATCCTGATTTTCCATATGGTAAATCAGATTGATGACACTGTTAAGGAATGGAATGTCATGTGAGATGAGAATAAAGGCATTCTCATATTCTTGCAGGTAACGTCTTAACCATTCAATATGTTGCTCATCCAGATAGTTTGTTGGCTCATCGAGAAGTAGGATATCCGGCTTTTCGAGCAAGAGCTTGGCAAGTAATACTTTCGTACGTTGACCGCCACTTAGATCGTTGACATCTTTGTCCAGTCCAATATCGGTTAATCCTAATCCGCGAGCGGTTTCATCGATTTTGGCATCGATCAAGTAAAAATCCTGGTTCGTCAGCATATCCTGAATTGTACCCACGTCCTCAAGAAGCTGCTCCAGTTCTTCAGGAGTTACCTCCCCCATCTTACCGTACATATCGTTCATTTCTTGTTCCATATCGAATAGATACCGAAATGCGCCCCGTAGGACGTCACGAATCGACAGACCTTTGGTCAGGACAGCATGCTGATCGAGATATCCTGCACGCATACGTTTGGACCATTCAATTCTACCATCGTCGGGCTGAAGCTTACCTGTAATAATGTTCATGAAGGTGGACTTACCTTCGCCATTAGCTCCGATCAGTCCGATGTGCTCACCTTTTAGCAGGCGAAAAGATACGTTGTTAAAGATCGCCCGGTCACCAAAACCGTGGCTTAGTCGTTCTACATTTAATATACTCATGCATGACACCTTTTCTATTAGAATTATTATCCGTTTATTATAAACGCAAAACTCAACCCAACTCAACGTTGTTTTTAAATTTTTTTATTTTGTAATTAATTTGCTATTTGATAGAAACTATTTCCATATATTTATGTCTTTAATATATAGATATTTAAAGGAGGATAATTAAAATGAAAAAAAAGCTCGTAATTTCACTTTTTGCAGTCGTTTTTTTGCTAAGTGCAGTCGTAGGTTTAGCCTTTGCGAAGGGAACAATTAAGATCGTAGTAAATGGTCAAGCAGTCTCTCCAGATGTAGCACCACGAATGATTGATAATCGAGTAATGGTACCTATAAGTTATGTCTCAAAAGCGTTAGGCGCAAATGTGAGTTGGGATCAAAAAAATCAGACAGTTACAATTAAAGATAGAAATGTATCTTCTCAAGAAGATATATGGGAACAAGAACTTAATATAGGTAGCAGCAGTTGGGCCGGTTTTAGAAATCTCATTGCGATCCATATAGCTGGTTTTGATAATCGTAATGATGAGTTAATCAAGTCCGTTGCCGTGGAAGGATTTGATTTGATACCGATCGGTGGCATGTATCCAGCAATACTTGATTATGAGATTATAGATGCTCAAAGCACAAAAAATGCACTCAAGGTGAGAGTGAAAGTCATAACTTACGAAGATAAATTATTTGGAGAGATTTGGGATTATGAAATCGTTCAAGGCAAAATAAAAACATGGAAACGAGTAAAGTACTTTGATGTAAATAGTTATACTGTTTTCCCTGGACTTTCATACAAAAACAAATAGTAAGCAGTCTTTTTTATTTTGTTTATCGTGTAAAAGAATCATCAGAAGGGATATAGAAAGTCCAATCAGTACTTCACATACGAGCATATCTTTACTTTAATTAAGAAAATAAACATAAAAAGCGCACCGCTTAAATGCCGGCACGCGGTGAATGTCATCTATAGACCTGAAGAGCCTTCTTCGCTTGAATTGTTATTCTTAGCTTTAGCCTCTTTGCGGATTTCACGAACTGATTTTTGGACCCCATTCTCACGTTTCATCGGTTTCACACTGTTAATAGGATTATCGATCTCACTTTTGATTTCGGCCAATACAACTTCTATATGCTGATCAGCACCGATAATTTCAATCGGTTTTGTCGGCACATTCCCTTTACTAGCCTTTGGTGGACCACCATTTCGTTTCCCTTGGTTCCATACTCTTCCTTTACTCATCTTTACACTCCATTTCACTAACCTATTTCTCTGCTACATCTTACGCTGGTGTATTGTATGAACACTACTTAGCTGTATAGCTGTCATACTAGTATATCAACATCTTATAATACATACCAGAATTACAGAGAATAAACGTAAATAAGCTAATACCAGGTTCATTTATGCCGATCCTACGTACCCTCCCATTGAAACAAATAAAATAGCCGCTCCTTATCATAAGATAAGAGGCGACTACCCATGAAATGTATATGTTGTATAGAGATTACTTTATTCGAATACTTTAACGCGTTCTTCAAGAGGTTGAAATTGTTTCTCCCCTGGATCGGAAGTTGGTTTGCCGAACGGCATTTCAGCGATTAGCTTCCAGTGCTCGGGTATGTTCCATTCTGCTTTCACTTTTTCATCGATTAATGGATTGTAGTGCTGTAAGGACGCCCCTAATCCTTCTTGTTCAAGCGCCGTCCACACCACAAGTTGAAGCATTCCACTAGACTGATTAGACCAGATCGGGAAATTATCTGCATATGCCTCATAGTTTTTTTGCATATCAGCAACGATGTTCGTATCTTCGAAGAACAACACCGTACCATAACCACTTCGGAAACTGGCCATCTTCTCTGAAGTAGAAGCAAATGCCTTCTCATCCCCTACAACTACGCGTAGAATGTCTTCAGTCAAGTTCCATAGTTTATCATGTTGTTCATCAAGTAGAAGCACCGCCCGAGAAGTCTGGGAATTAAAAGAAGTCGGTGTATATTTCACTGCATGCTCGACAATTTCTTTAATCCGTGAATTGGCAACCACTTTTTCTTTGCTAATCCCATAGAATGAGCGTCTGTCTTGGATCGCTGTTAAAAAATCTTTAGCCATGATGTTAGATCCTCCCAGTAAGATATAGTTTTCATCGTAGTATACTATACCCTTTCTCACCAAAATAAATCGTATTCGAGAAAATACAAGTTCCTCTACCCAACTATATCCGCAACCTTCTCTTTCCTCCATCTAAACATGATTATGAGAATTCCCACTGCTACTAAACCTATGAAACACAGCGGTTGAAACCACTGTGGTAGCCGAGTATCACTTAACCATTCAAGGAGATACGTTAATCCAACACCAAACATCAGATAGGCAAGCGGAACCAGTATACCTAAGATTGTAATATAATGAACCGTCACACTAGACAGAAAAGCGACGATCGTCGTAATGAATAGTCCTAGAATATAGATGACTGCTACCGTCATGAGAATGTATTGAAAGAAAGTTATGTCGTACCAGAATACATGATAATTAAAAACTGAATTCACATTAGAAGCGAAGAACATGTCTGTTTTATTCCCCGCATACAGGACAAAGATACATCCAAGCTCAACTGTAATGATTAAAAAGACAGCGATAAGTGAAGCCCATAACTTTGATGTAAACAGTTTTCTTCCCAACTTAGAAGTGTATTGTATGTAATGTAATTTTTTTCTGCGATCGCTAATAAAGATGGGTGTGATCATGAACATGATGCTTATTAGAATCACTACAGCTGTGTAATAAATCAAATATTGATAGTTACGAAATACTTGTTCTGGAAATATGGGTGCATATCCTTGTTGATCTTGAACTTCCTGCAATCTTTGTTCTTGACTGGGAGTAATATTGAGATAATAATTTGTAAAGTATCGCTCATACGATTCCATCATCATATCCATTGTTTGTAATACCATGAAAAGATCATATTGATCGGTATAACCCAGTTTCCATAAATTAATAAGGACTGGACTATTTGGATCTGCTTCGATTTCTATCTGTAATTGTGGAAAGCTTGTAATTCCAGCACGTGCAAACCGCTGAGTTGACTGGATATATTGATTTGCAAGTTCCACGTTCTGTTGATAAAGACCTTTAAAGTGATCATACTCTTCTACTTCCATTGTGTTGCCATAATCTTTGATCATTTGTACACTTATATCGTAATCGTAACTTCCTGAGCCGTTGGGGAAATATATGAAATAGAATTGAATAAACATTTGGAAAATAATAAGACATATTCCAGTAAGGATGAGCACCTTCTTCCAGTGGAATATCTTTTTTAATTCATGACATATAATCGACATGGGTTGCCCTCCTATACAATATTCTGTCTTTTAAATCTTCTCAGACATAGACTACAGACGATAAGAAGCAAAACAGACCAAATGCCTATAGTAACGATCTCGTAGTATTTAAAAGTAGTGTATACGTCTCGTAGCATAAACCATCGATGTGAATTGAGGATGAGATAAAACGGGTTGAAAAAAGGAACAAATACGATATTCGTAGTTGGCGGGATAAAAGATGTTATCGTTACAATCACCCCAAACACTAAACCAAAAACAAAAAACACAAAGTAACTATTTCTTATAAATGCAGTAATGATAAAAGCAACCGTTACAAACAGAACCTGACAAATATAAATGAGGACGATGGTCCAGAGTAAATACGCTATGAACGACATATTCCACCACGAGATATAGGGGATATCATACTCCGCATTGAATGCAGAACTAATCGGCACCTGCCATAGTCCTGAATAATTAAATACCATGAAATAGGTCGCAAGCGTCACCCCGACAATAACCGTCGTAACGAGGATACTAGCGGCAATGGAGACGAGTAGCTTATCCAACATCAACTGCCGTCCTTTTCGTGTTGAGTATGTCAGTAGATGGGTCTTATTCTCAAACTCATAATTAAGTAAATGTGCGGTCATCAGAACAACAAGAATCATGAGTTGATAAATGATTAAATTCAATATGTTTTTGAATAAAAAGCTGTGCATCTTATAGACTTTACCCATGAAGAACAAATTTAAATGCTCGCCATTCCCCTTCAATTCAGCTAATCGTACGGACAGATCTGCATATTGCTTTTTAATCGTGTTGGCTACTGGGTTGCTGACTTTACGTGTCTGCATCGCTAGGGCTGACTCCGCGAGTTGATTCATATCTAGTGTGTCGTAATCGGTAATGATCTTTGGAATGGCAGTGTAGTAACTCTCGATAATGGAGAATTCTACAACGGTGTCAATTTCTTGCTGAGTGAAGGGATTGTTGTTATCTTTAAGGACAGGATTACTGGATGTAAATCCAGCTGCACTGTCGTATGTTTTTCCGATTTTCGCCTCGGTTATTTCATTCATCTGGCGTAAAGATTCCGCATACTCTTGGTCAAATGCAAGCTGCATCTCGTCTGTAACTGCATATCCGATGCGGTCCACAAGTCTGTTCAACACCGCAAGATCCTGGGTCATATAGGCTTTGCTAAAGATGAGAAACAAGTTAAAGCCGATGAAAACAACAATCAGACCGAGAATGACTGGAGATCTAAATATTTTTCTGAATTCATGTCCTTTAATACTCATGCTTCCTGTCCTATCCCTTCATCTCTATAGATATGTAGAAACACATCCTCTAGATTAGGCACAACCGCTCGCCAAGATGGATCAGAGGTCCCTTCTGTAATGAAGCGAACCTTCAGCTTGCCCTCTTCTTGTTTTTCCGATAGTGAGAAGTATTGCTCTCTAAATTCCTTGATTTGCTCATATTCAATCTCAGTCTCGTATACCTTTCCAGCGATAATGCTGCAAATATTACGTATGGTGTCTTGGAATAACACTTCTTGGTCTTTGATCATAATAATCTCATTAGCAATGGATTCTACATCTGATACAATATGAGTCGATAAAATAACGATACGATCTCTAGCGAGTTCCGTGAGCAAATTTCTAAATCGTACTCTTTCCTTAGGGTCCAGTCCGGCTGTAGGTTCATCCAAGATAAGAATCTTCGGATCATTTAACATGGCTTGAGCAATCCCCACGCGCTGGATCATACCTCCAGAGAACTTCTTCATCTTTTTGTGAACGACAGCATCTAATGCCACAAGCTTAAGAAGCTTATTGACCCGCTCCTTTGCATCCTTTTTATCGATTCCTTTCAGAGCTGCGATATACAACAAATATTGATATGGACTGTAGTTCTTGTAATATCCGAATTCCTGCGGTAGATAACCCAATAGATCGCGGTATTGTTCGTCCAATGTAATAATATCCTTACCATGGTACAGAATTTGACCTTCCGTCGGAAAAAGTAATGTTGTTAATATTTTGATCATGGTCGTTTTTCCAGCTCCGTTGGGGGCTAGTAGTCCGTATACGCCATTGTTGAACTCAAGATTGATATTTCGCAATGCGCAGAACTTACCGAAATATTTACTCACATTATGCATAACTAACATATTAAATAGCTCCCCCCACACCTTTGTGAACAATTAATTGCTTGAGATGTTTAATATAAATCGCGAAACAAATGAAGATGAATCCAAGATACACATAGATGGGAACACTGTTTAGAAGATGATAGTAGAAAGGTCTGCTATACATGTGTAATAACAAGTTAATTCCCAGCCAACAAGCTACAAAGATTGTCTTCGTAAATCTGACTTGCACCCGCACCATAATAAATAAAAAAGCTGTCGAGAATAACGCCAACGAAGCAAGCGAAATTAGATGGGCATACCACAGATTCAGTTCTTCGTATTGCAAGCCCAGGAAATAAATGAACAATACATTCACAACCATACACACTGCGCTAAATATGAGCATTCTTAAGGATGCAAGTTGATAGACATTGTATTTACAAGTCATTTCTATCTCAAAAGTATCCTTCAACTTGTCATTAGCAAAGAAAAAATAGGCAATCACTAAGTATAGGATGGGTGAGATCATGAAAATGAAGGGATAGATGCTGTCATGATCGAATTCAAAGCTCGATTGAAGCCCCATCGCCATCATCGCCAGTATTGAAATGACTAAACAAATAATAAACACGATCTCCGTTAAATCACGAAATAGATATTTAAAGCCAAGTTGCTTGTACATGGTTGTTACATAAGAGAGAAACGATACTTGGGGTGGTAAACCCTTAGCGATAATTTCGCTAATTTCGATAGAAATGGTACGCTCATCCGGGAACTCAACTGAAAATTGCTCCTTATCCATTCTCCACCTCCATAAACAGTCGGTTAATTTTACGAATCGCTGTATAGTAGTTCGTCTTGATGGTTGATTCGGGCAGTTCTAACTGGACTGCAATCTCAGAGAACGTATTCTCCGCAAATAACTTGAACCTGCAGATATGTTGGGTCCTGACATCCAAAGTGTTGATGATTTCCATCACCTTCTCTACATCCTCCCGGTATTCAAGGCGAATCGTAAAGTCACTATGGTCTGAGAAATCATTCTCTTCGATGGGATCCATCATCCGCGTTGTTTTGTAATATTTGGATCGGTAATAATCCACGATGCGATAGGTAGAAATTTTGTACAACCACGTTCTAAAAGAAGCCTTTCGCTCATCAAAGGACGAGATCGTTTGGAGCATGCTCGTAAAGATTTCCTGTGTTAAATCCATAGCTGTCTCTTTGTTCAATATCTGCTTGTACACAAACGCATAAATCTCCTTATAATACTTCAATACCAGTTCATTAGCGGCTGTCCTATCGGACTTTGTCTTGATCCGCCTAATCCATTTCTGCTCGTTTTCCAAGTCCCACCGCCAATTCCAACCTTCAACCCATGGTTTTCGTATGTATATTCGTAATTAGGACAGCAATAGTTTGAGTAAGACGATCTTTTTTTTAAATAGTGCTGATAAACGAACGCTGTGCGAAGGTTAATCCGTCTGCATAGCAGTCCATATCAACAAAGTTCATTAAGATGCAAACCGAAAAAGGGTTTGTAAATAGCATTTAGGGGCACTATAAGTTAGCTTGAGAAAAAATCAATCTGCCAGTGAATGGAGGAATCAATATGGATCACCAAACGGAAGATCAGGTTCGCAACAAAGAGAATAAAAGTGGCGATTCCTTAGCAGAAAGAAAAAAGATGGAGAGTGGCGTCGATATTGAGCCACAAGCCGATGAGTGGGTTGCTAAACCTGCTGCATTTAGTAGCGTAAAGTCCTCCTCAGAAGAATAACTTAACAAAGCTAAAACCGCTTCGAAATCATTCGGAGCGGTTTTAGCGATGCATTCAATGATATTGTTTAATACTTTGCAAATATCCGGGTAGCAGAAATCATCCACCCGACGTTTTTTCACCTCTAGACTCTATTTAGTTCCTTGTTAAATCTTCTGGACAGCAAACGTAATCGACTGGCAGCGAAATTGTGAGGGCTTTTCATACTTTTCCTCATCAATCGATAGCAGTGTCGTTTTTCGGTCAAGCACATTCCATCCGTCATAGACCTCTTCAAGAATCGAAAAAGCCTTCTCCGTCGGCAAGTTAAGCTCGATTAACGTTTCTAACGCACGACCCGTCTCTCGTTCAACCTCCTGAATATCTGTATTCATCGTGATACAATGGATGCCACCTAAGCGCGTCCCCATCTTCATTCTTTCTAACACCTTTATGAATGCTTCTTCTGAAGAAACGTGTTCTAGACAGCCGCATGCTGCGATGTAATCGTAAGCGTCTTCCAATATATCAACTTGCTCCGCATCGCCCTTCCTAGCTTCAATAACATCTGCCACATCGTATTTATTACTATTTTCACGTAATTTTTCAATGGCCTCTTCCAATAAGTCAATACCCACGACCCTACTGTTTGTCCCTTTAAGCCGCACCGCGAGGGGAATGGTGTTACGTCCAGCACCACATCCAAGGTCAAGAACAGTCACATGATCTTTGTGCTGTAGTATACGTTCTAACAGCTCCATCACAATGGGAACAGGTTTAGACATCCACGTGCCAGGTTCTAGGATCTCATGATCACTATAAAGTTCATTATGGTAGTTCGCTTCTGCTTTGCGAGCCTCGTCAAAATTAGCTTGATTCATACCATCCGCCTCCTGTATCTAAGCTATTACTTTGAAACCTCTCTAAAGTAATACCCCATTTACAGTCATCCTAAAGCCTGAATTAAAAAGTCTGGTTCTTTCACCATAATGGAATACGCGTTGTTATTTACACGTGATGCACACACTGATAACTTATAGTTCTCATCAAAATCAATCCTATGAAATGAATACCGCTCTTGTAAATGTAAAGGTAAAATACGTGCAGTTCCTTCACTATGGAGTTGGAACGAGAATGACTGGAGAGGGTGTGATAATCCTAATCCTATCGTCTTTACATAACTCTCTTTCAAAGTCCATATATCATAAAAATAATGAAGTTGCTCATCGCCCGTTATAGCCTCTACCGTTGCTTTTTCTTCATCCGAGAACACTAGACGTGACAAATCTGTATTCGTCGGTTTAATTTCCTCAATATCTATTCCTATAGGTTGGCTATCTATGGCGCAAACAACCCACGTTCCCGAATGACTAATATTGTAATGGAACTCCGGCATCTCCTCTACGAAAGGTTTACCGTAAGGACCCACATTAAACATAATTGGAACCGTTACTGGATCGATTCGCTGTCCTATCACAGCGCGCACCAGACATTCGGATATTACACTTCGAAGTCTATCCTTGTAGAACATAAATCGTTCGGTCTTCTTTCTTCGCTCATCACTAACGTACGTGAGCATCTGTGAATATAATGGATCTTCTATACCTTCAATAGACATTGCATAAATTTCAATCATAAAATTAAGCCCTCGTCTCCCTTAATATGTGAAGGATCTCGCTGAAACTATACTGGCAGAGTCCCTATCTGTTCAATAAGCTTAACTGCACCTTCATACGTATGTATCATCATTGTGTGTTATCTAGATCTATCATCTGTTTCCATCTCTATTCATTATGCACCTATTATGGTAGTGAATTCCATATAAATTTGATTCGGTCATATACAACCGTCTTAGACCATATACTGTAAGTAGAATATTTATATTATAGAGGTAGTTCAAAAAGCTATTGTCTGGATAAACTCATGGGGGAACCTTCCGGGGTCAGACTCATGAAGGAGGATACGTATGTCCCAGTTCTTCTATAAATTTAAGCAGGGTGTCTCTGACGTTGGCAAAAAGGCACATCACACTGTTGAAGCTGCCACACTCAAAATGCAATTAACTGCAAAAGAAAGAGAAATAGAAAAGAATTACACCGATATTGGACGGGTCATTTATTCATCTATGAAGCGCAAAGAAAGTACAATCCCAACTGTTTCTTTACAGAAATATCAGCAAGCCATTATGCAGTTAGAACATGAAATTGAACAAATGCAACGTAAACTCCAAAACAGTCAAAATTTAAAAGAGTGTGGATGCGGAAAAATGCTTCCAACTGACGCAACCTACTGTCCATTCTGCGGTCAGCAATTTCATCTAATGAAAGTGAAAACTGTTCCTATCACCTCTCCTGACCATTCCGAAATAAACATCAATCACTGTACACATTGTGGCACAGCTTCAGCCTCAACAGACCAATACTGCCGTGGCTGTGGCCAGAGACTTAGCTAGCTTCTCCCACCAATAATAGTAAAAGCACATATCTAGGATAAAGATATGTGCTTTTACTATTTAAGCAACACTATTTAATTAAGGTGAAGTCAAATAATTAATGTTATTAATTATTAATGCAGTATAAACGACTTGTTTCTTCCCAAATCTCTCCTGGTTCTAATCCAATCAAGCCAATCTCTTCAGCACCTTTGCCGCTTATATTGGGTGCATTCACCAGGTTCATTTGCGGTTCTGGGCAGAAGTATTGACCATTAGCACCATTGTTCCAGATCATCCAATGCTTATAAGATGTACCTACATCATAAATGAGCTTGTCGCCTGTTCGTGTATCTGTCAACACCATAGCGTTACGGCCATTTTGAGGTACAGCTGTGTAGTGGTTATCCATCCCATCAAAATAAGGATTCACTCCACTCCCCTTCATTAACTCTTCATCAGGTGTTAAGGGTTGGAATTGACCTAGGGGTAACATCCGTTCGTTCAGTTCATGACGCTCACCAATCGTGATCTTAACACGGTAATCAGATGCTTTACTATCAGGTGCAAAAGGAGCATTGATCGCCGTATGGAATGCAAGTAAATTCGGCATACGCTGTGTTCCTTCATTAATGATTGTAACCTGTTGTTGGAGTCCCGCATCACTCAAGGTGTAACGTAGTTTAATCGTGAAATCAAACGGAAAGTATTGCTTATACAGATGCCCCCCATTTACCTTCTGTGAGAGAATAACAACACTTTCATATGAATCGGAAGTGTAACGTTCAACAGCCCAGGGTAGAGTATGCATATAACCATGTAAATGATTACCTGTAGCCGGCTCATTTACAGGTAACTGATACACTTGCCCCTCCCAAGGAAACTTCCCATCTTCATAACGGTTCGGGGGAAACAACACAGGAATACCATAGACTCCCGGACTTGCCTTGAAATCTTCCATTTCTTCGGCGAGAGGCTCACGTAAGAAATGATAACCCTTTTCCGTATCTCTAAATAGAATTAGATTAGCTCCAATTTCCGGTAATACAGCTGCTTCATAACGGCCATGTGTAAGCCATATAGCCTTTTCTCCTTGAAAGTCTTTTTCAAATGCCGCATATTGATTATTCATTATTTCCTCCTATGTAATCGCTTAATTTGATGTCTTCTATCTATCATACCATGCCATATACATTACCAAAAGGGTTTACGTCATAGAAAAACAGCCTATTTATCTACATCGGTTGATCCAATTCTTACTCTGATTCCATACTCTTTATATACAACAAAGACAAGCTGCTATATCGCACCTTGTCTTTGTTGTACCAGCATTTCAGTATCTTTCCTTATGCTCCCGCTTCTTCAGCCATAAATTGGCTCTTTAGCAGCTGTATTCTCGCGATGCGTTTGTTATCCGTCTCTTCTACGATATATATATAGTTGTCGAATTCCACTGATTGGCCCTTTTGAGGAGGGATCGTCTCGAGTCGTGAATAGAGCCAGCCGCCTATAGTATCATAATCAGTTGTATCCATATCCAATCCGAAACGTTCATTAATTTCATCAATGGGCATTAATCCATCGATAGAATATTCGTCATCTCTTATATTCTCTATGCCGGGTCGTTCTTCATCGAATTCATCTTGAATCTCCCCAACAATCTCCTCCATAATATCTTCCAACGTTACAAGTCCTGATGTACCCCCATATTCATCTATTAATATGGCAATCTGAGTCTTACCACGCTGCATCAGCTTAAGTAATTCACTGATCTGAATCGATTCTGGAACCGTTATAATCGGGCGGATGATGTTGGGATATTCGATGTCATTCGCTCTAAGTAAGTCTTTGATATGAATAAATCCGATGATATTATCCTTATCACCCTCACATATGGGGTACCGTGTTCGCATTCCATCAAAAGCCAGTTCGAGGTTCTCTTCTCTTGGAATATGATTGTATAAACAGATCATTTCCGTTCGTGGGATCATGATCTCCCTAGCAGTCGTCTCCGCAAAGCCAAATATATTATCGACCAGCGCAAGTTCTGTGTTGTTAATGAGTCCATTCTTATTACTTTCTTTCATCAATATACGTATTTCTTGCTCTGTATGAGCTGAATCCTTCTCTGACACCGGTTCAATGTGTAGCATTCGCATTAGACCATTAGCCAAACCGTTAGATAACCATATAAGCGGGTACATGATCTTATAGAATAAAGTCATAGGTGCTGCTGATAATAATGTTACCGTGTCTGACTTCCGAATCGCAAATGTCTTGGGTGCTAATTCACCTAGAACGATATGCACAATAGTAACTAACAAAAAGGCGAGGACAATGGAGATTACCGTTACGATCGTATTATTGAATCCTATAATGCTCAATACAGGTTTAAGCCACCCTGAAATAGCCATTTCACCAATCCAACCGATCCCTATAGAGGCAAGTGTAATACCCACTTGGCAAGCAGAAAGATAAGCATCCAAATTGTTGGTAATCTTTTGAGCAAATAAGGCGCCTCTTCGTCCATCTGTCACTAACGTTTCGATTCGATTTCGTCTTGCGTTAACCATCGCATATTCAGCAGATACAAAAAATCCATTCAATAAAACTAAAATAAATACACATAATAAATAAAATAAACTCGGTAAAGGGTCGTCCAATCTTGTTCCTATTCGCCGTAATCCTTCTTTGACGAATAGGTACACCTCCTTCGTATGATTAGAATGGTCTGAACATTTACATCGATCAATTGTTTAGCCAGCATCAATTTCCCAAGCGACTCATCTCCTTCAATCTAACGTTGACCTTCTTCACTTAATTATATAGTTCTACAATACACAGTCAAACGTTGACGTATGACTATATCCTACAGAAACAATGTGTTTTCATGAAAAAACAGCGTTTTAACACCCCAAAAGGGACGCCTTCGTCAATTGTGACGATAAGAGCGTCCCTGCTTGGTTTAAAACTGCGATGTTATCTACCTGGGTTACCGATTACTCCAGGATACGTATAATTAAGAGGCTCATCAAATGTTACATAATCTAAATTAAGAGTTAAAAGCAAATACCTTTTTCCCGTAGCCCGATCGCTAATAATAATATGGTCACGACCCGCGGCTTCAATTACCCCTTTGAATATCTTCGCATTCCATTCCGAGTTGTTCTCGTATGTCATGTAGAATGTTCCTGTTTTCCCTAAGTTAGCACGTAAGATGTTCTCTACATAAGACTGTTCAAACACCGGTGGAGGCGTACTCACTACGTTTCCTGTTGGCGTCATAGGACTCCCACTAGGGACTTGGGGAGGCATCATTCCCGCTCCCATACCCATATAAGGCATATTATTATTATTATGCGGTCCACGATCACCTCCAAATTGAAAATGTGCCAATTGAGGTTGATAAGGTTGTTGTGTAATCACGATTAAATTCCTCCTTATAATACACTGCAGTCATACTTATCTTTTTGCAATCATCGATTTCAGTTCATCCCTAATACACTGTAGGGCAATCCCCCGGCGTTGGGCTAAAGAAACAATGTGATTTGAATCTACCTGTATTCTGTTGGTTGTACCATGTACTTGGGCAATCTCCTTCAGGTCTGAAGAACCAAAGAGCATTACTAGCAGGCCATACTCGTTCCCCATTGATGACTCGTTGCGCTAGCCTTATATCTCTTTCACGTGCCCTTTGATAAAAATATCCTTTTTGAGTTGCCTCAAATCCTCCAGGGCTTTGGTATACCATTTGCGTAATCGAGCGAATATTGGGAAAGTCCAGACAATCTCCTAATACGCGATTAACGCCAACGTTTCCGACCATTAACATGCCTTGCTCACCTTCACCCTCAGCTTCGGCTCTCATTAACCTAGCCAGTAGCCTAGCTTCTTCTGAATTTGTTTTAATAACAGCCAACTTCCGTTCACCTCCCTAACAACCAGCATTTCGCATTCTCAAACCCATCTTATGTTCATTAGCCCAGTAAGGTGACTCTACAAAAAATAAACACTCCGTTTACAAAAACAAGAATCCCCGCAAACATGTGAATTTTATACTCATCTTGAGAACGAACAGCCGAAAGCGAGGGAACAATATTCATGGATAAAGAGGTTACCTTAAATCCTACTTTCACATCTTCTGTTAAGCACAAAATTTATAAGAAGGCGCTTGGGAATTCATTAAATTTCTAGCTACTCCAGCGACTCAAGCCTACTGGCATGTAAATACAGGTTACTTCCCCATCACGTTAAAAGCTTATGATGAGCAAATTGTAAAAGATAATCTTACGAAATATCCGCAATTTCAGACAGCTGTGGATCAACTTCATGCGACAATACCAAGTCAAGCTACACAAGGAGCTGTAATGGGCGTATTCCCCGAAGCTCGTCAATTAACAGAAACAGCTATTGAAGAAGTGCTTAACAACAACAAATCTCCAGAGCAAGCGTTAGATAACGCTGCCATGGAGATTACACTAAAGATTCAAGAATATAATCAGACCGTTAGTAAATAAATAGGTATATTCTCAACCCCGGTACCCCTGCAATTACAGGGTTACCGGGGTTTTATTCTTCATAAATCATTTGGACATGCTCTATCCTCCTAGAGTAAATCTGCTGTGATGTACCTAAGATAACCAATACAATCATATTAACCTAAGCATCCTCTTGTACTGTGAATTTCTTTCTATGAAACCCCATATAACGTGTGCCTTGGAATGTTAATCGTCCCATATCCCCTTCTGCACACATCCCATATTCTTCACCATCTACGCTGAACTCTATCCGATCTCCGCTCTCGACCTCAAACGTAATATAATAAGAAGTTCGGGTATAGCTGGACATTTGATCATTCTGCTGTTGATGTTGCCGTACTTCATTCCTTTTACTCACAATTTGAGAGCTTACAGTTAGTATTGGCTGTTTGTTGTTCCGAGTCCATTGTCTCACACCCTTACCCATACTTAATAAGAGAATCCCTATAATCACAACGAGAAAGATTGGAATCACCGTACCTACAAAATCAAACATCCAAAATGAATCCATTCCCAAGTGGATATCCCCCTTTCTTCTTGCACAAATCGTTATCTAAGTATCCGTCCTTATCTCTTCTCAATGTATATGCCACTTTTACCGAAAATTGAATACTTCTTATGTATAGATATATAGATAGCAAAGAAGAGACTAGAGGATACTCCCCTAAGTCTCTTCTTATGTACAATCTATTCAATCATTAGTTTCTCAGCTATACAACCAACTAAGCGTGTATCATTTGTAGAAATTTCTGAGTCTCAGACATGTCATCTTGTTCGATTAGCATACCATGTTCTTCCCAACAATTCTGGCATTTCTCTTCAGAATCACAAGTATGAGCATCTTCACATGTATAGCAAAATTGAAGTAATTTTTTACTAGTTAGGTCTACCGTATTATTATCGAAAGTTGTCATCTGTAACACTCCCTCTGGGTTTCTTTCTTGTTTACACACTAAAGATACCATATATTCTAAACAATCATTGTGATTTAATTCACATTATAGCGAAAAATTTTAATTTTTATTTATTTAGTTTTGATATTCTATTTTAAATTCAGGCAGTGTTAACACAATACACACTGCCTTGTAATCATCAGAGCACTTCCCAGGTACTTCCACCATCAATCGTTTGAAGCAAGAGGGAACGCTTAGTATCGCTGTTCTCGAGCAAAATCCAACCTATATTGGAATTGATAAATTCCAATTTGACAACTACGGGATGGATGACTAACTGTTCCTCTAGAATACTACTCTGAGGTAAATGAATCCATGACTTCCCTCTGTCAAGCGTATGGTATAAGAATGCGTCTTGTAACATCCAACCTTCTTTATCGTTAATAAATACGGGCGGAAGGAATTGATTAACACCTTGAGTCCAGTCCAGATTAAATACTGTGAATTCCCAATTAAGACCACCATCTGTGGTGAAATAAGCATTATTTTTAGAAGTATTACCAAGTGAACAGCCTATAGGCATCCAACCTTTTAAGCTAGAACCCGCAAAGAATTGGGGACCTTCTGTATAGAAGCTGGAGCAACTACCAAATTTATTTCTATTGAAAAATTTAGATTCAGACCAAGTCGTACCCGCATCCTCTGTGCGGAATAACTTAGGTACACCGAGATCTTTCGTCGTTATATACCCATGAAGTGAATCTATGAAGTTCAACCCCATCACATAGCCACTATGAGGTATAGATCCAGCGGTATTGCTAGCAATAGCCTTCGGTCCAGCATTCTGCATTACCTTGGTCCACTTGGTTCCGCCATCAACCGTACGGAATAAAGTCTTTTCTTCCTTGCCCATCGCCGTTTGGGAAGATGCCATAATCCAACCATGATCTATAGAGGTGAAAGATATATCAATAATATTCTCCACACCCGGGATAGAGGATATTTTCCAATTACGTCCTCCATTTACTGTTCGTAATAACATCGTTTCTGTTGTCCCTTGAGCATTACGAATGATCCAGCCATTCTGAGAATCCAAGAAAAAAATATTAGATCCATATTTAATATTTGCTCCAAATTTCACATTAGCAGCGGGTGAAATATTAACCCAAGTCTCCCCGTTATCTTCCGTCTGATACATACGTAGTGCGTTTTTTGTTAAACCCCATGCAAGACCTGTAGTTCCATTAATCAGATGAAAATCAGTCAGACGAGTCTGGATTTGATATTTAGGCTCAGTATCACTTGTGGTCGTCACTTTGTCTGGTGTAACTACATTCAGGACTTGCCCTTGTTCAGCCAAGTCTTCTACGGGTTCTGGCGTGGTAACCACTCCAATATTGGAGGGAGACGAAGAACAAGAACTGAGAATGATACTACATAAGAATAGAATCCATAGATGTGTATACCTTATTTTCAAATAGAGTCCTCCTAATCTATACGAATCTCTCTAAGATAATCATTATATCATAATGCAACTAGCCACAAACAAAAAAACAGTCGAACTCCGACTGTTTTTGTATATTTAAGTCTATTAACTTCTCACTTAATTAACAACAATTTCAACTTTACAATACCTATTCTTATCTTTCTCAAGTAGTGTAAAAGATATATTATCGTATTGCCATTGTTCACCTTGTTCTAATTCGGAATTATGACCATACAGCCAACCTCCGATTGAATCCCATTCTTCCGTGTCTAAATCAATGGGAAGAACATTGTTGATATGTGTTAACGATGCTTTACCATCAGCAATAACATGGTTATTATTGACACGAACAATCTCTTGCTCTTCGTCACTATCAAATTCATCTCGAATTTCGCCCACAATCTGCTCCAAGATGTCTTCGATGGTCACCATGCCTGAGGTACCCCCATATTCATCCACTAGAATAGCTATGTGTGTACTTTCCCTTTGCATCCTTTTCAATAAGGCATCAACGGGAGTCGTTTCAGGTACAGACATCACGGGTTGAATCAGAGACGTAACTTCTACATTTGGATTATCATTATAAGCTAAAAAGAATTGCTTCGTATTAATTGTCCCTATAATGTTATCTTTGTCTTCAAGTGCAATAGGGAATCTAGTATATTGTTCCGTCTTAATAATCTCCATGTTCTCTTGCTGAGATTTATCACTGTATAAGCACACCATATCAGTACGAGGGACTAAGATATCTTTAGCCATCAAATTATCAAAAGCAAATATGCGATTAACATAACCGTATTCATTTTTGTTAATTTTGCCACTTTCGTAACTCTCATTAATGATAAAGTGAAGTTCTTCTTCCGTATGTGCCTCTTCACTTTCTGAGGCAGGTTTAATGCCGAATAATTTAACTAACTGATTCGCTGAACCATTAAGAGTCCATATAAAGGGTCTCATTACCTTGTCAAACCATATAAGCGGTTGTGCAGTCAAAAGAGCAATGGTTTCTGTTTTGCGAATAGCGATCGTTTTAGGTGCCAATTCACCTACAACAACATGCAAGTAAGTAATAGCTACAAATGCAATGATGAAAGAAAGAAAACTGTTGATAGATTCTGAGATTTGCATTTTCATAAATAACGGATGAAGAATATGTTCTACCGTAGGCTCACCAAGCCAACCTAATCCCAGTGAAGTTATCGTTATCCCGAGCTGGCATGCGGATAAATAACCATCTAGATTTGTAACAACCTTCTTTACAGCAAGTGAATTCTTACGGCCCTCACTGACCAACTGATCCACTCTGCTCGTACGTAGCCTTACCATTGCAAATTCCACCGCTACGAAAAAAGCTGTTAAACCTATCAAAAGTGCGATTAAAAATAAACTCATTCCTGTACCTAAGCCTGCCCTGTCACTCTCTCCCACTACTACATCTTCTCCTTTAAAATGATGATATAAATAATTACATATAGTTGATTATACATTGAAATTATAACAAAACAAAGTCATTGGTGAATGAGAACACAAAATACCCCTTATACAGATGCAATAAGAGGTATTCATGGGTCCGTTATGAGGCTATATTTCTTTGTTAAACAATACCCATTGAATCTATTGTTCCTCTTCCTCTTCTAATTCTACATCTTGAGATTGAAGTAATCTTTCAGCTACGGATCGAAAACTCTCAGGTTGAAGTAATTCAACAGGTGAATAGCTTTTATCAAAAGTAAAGGCATCGCCTTCAATCACAACAGCATAACCATCGCGTAACTTCGTTAGATGAATTTTATTACCATAATCAGCAAGAAACCCTTTGATATAGGTATCACCCAATTTAAATTTGATTTCAATTTCTGGTTTAATCTCAACAATTCGGCTAGCAGCCTCCACGACTTGCTCTGGCTCCCATTTCTCCTGTAACGTACGTTTATCACTTGCCGCCCATAACTCTAACTCACGTTCTTCTTGATGGCGCTCTTCATGACTAGCATCTGGCCATTTGTTCTCCACATAAGTCTGCACGAATTCCATCACATGCTCATTCACAATTTCAGGAATGGATTGCTCATAGGTGATAAATCTCAGGAACTCTTCAAAATATCTAGCATGAGATGACTGATGGATCTTAAGCTCCCGTTCCTCAAACATTCCTTCTTCGGGCATGTATGGATATTGGATGGATTTCATATTACGTGCACTAATAGCCATCTCAATCTCTCTTACTAGATTTTTCTCGGAGATCCGGGCGATTTTATTCTCAAAGTCACATTTCAGCACAAAAATAAAAGGATCCTCTGGATGAGTCGTTAATGCTGCTTGTACGACAATTAACGCGCCACCACGCACCGAACTGGTATCCAAATAAATTCTTACTAGATCATCGCAGGCATTCTTATAATCATCTTTGTCATCTACCGTCCGCAGTCGAACCAACATATTAAAGTTCGGATTGCTGGTGAGCTCATGCCCAGGTTCAACGATAAAACGACCGATTTTGGTAGGTGATTGCTCCGTATTTGGGTTCTTCTCTACCTTCCGCTTACTAATCCTTGTGAATTCTCCATCCAGAAACTTCTTAATATCGCTGTCCAAATATTCATTTCCATCCATGGTCTGGTAATGTTTATATGATTTATCCGTCTGGCCTTCTTTACTGTCTACCTTGATTACAAAAAAAGATAAAAATTGCACATCAAATTTCATCGTAAAATCTCCTTTTATACGCAGTCGGTTATTCCTCAGTATTACAGCACATTTCATCCGCTAATAAACCGCAAACTCTTTTTTCCTTATTTAAAAGTAATATGACGATATATCAATGTTAAATATAATAAATCAAGAATATAGTTTACATAATATTTTTTATGTAAACTATAAATCTAACCCACGTAGATATTATCATTATTGGACTACAATATGGGCAGCTCTACATTCAATCTAGCCATAGCCTCTTCCTTCTCACGACTCGTAATGTGGGTATAGACTGTCGTTGTTTGAATCGAGGAATGCCCTAGTAGCTCCTGCACCGTGCGTAAGTCTGCCCCTTTACGAAGTAACATTGTAGCAAAGGAATGCCGCAGCTTATGACTTGAATACGCCTTACGTCGTGCCGAAGGAAATTCGCTCTGAAAACGATCAAATGCGATAGTAGCTATTCCCTGGATACCTCGTATGGATAAACGCCGGCCCTTTTGCGAGATGAACATCGCATCCTCCTTGCTGCGCCATGGGTCTAGCCGTTCTTCTAACGCACGTTCAAGGAATGGAACAATCACTTCAGGAACAGGTACATTTCGCCATTTCCGACCTTTACCGAACACACTTAGCGATCCCCGCTCCGCATCATAATCGCTCAGATTAAGCGTATGTACCTCACCCACACGTAGTCCCATATAAGCCATCAACA
Organism: Paenibacillus sp. DS2015; assembly: GCF_050433705.1. Taxonomy (NCBI): domain Bacteria; kingdom Bacillati; phylum Bacillota; class Bacilli; order Caryophanales; family Paenibacillaceae; genus Paenibacillus; species Paenibacillus sp. DS2015. The sequence goes on from NZ_JBNPWS010000008.1 coordinate 27,972, forward strand.
AAAATACCGCCAGATTGCGGTTCTTGTATTTTCCGTCCACGACAGACAAAAACCGCTGTAGATCGCCTTCGTCCAGAAAGACTGGCTCGCGGTTTGATTCTGTTTTTGACTTCTTAATGCCCGAGGCGGGATTCGTAGTATACAGCTCCAGTTCGTTCAGCGCTCGAAAGAAACAATTCACCGACGCATGCTTACGATTCCGAGTGCCATCACTTGCACCCCGCTCTCGCACAGATGTCAGATAGGATACAACATGCAATTTCTTAACTTGATCCAACCGCTTATCATTTAGACTGGCCAGGAATTGTCGTACATCGGCAAGATAGGATTTTTGCGTATAAGCCGTGTAGCCCGCATCCTTCATCCAGATTGAGAAAGCTTCAAGCTCCTCTTCATAATCCTCTATGTCCATACAGTACGGACCCTCCTTCACCTCAAGTTGTACAAGGATATAACAACCTATTCTACCATAGAATACGAAGAGCAGGTGATACCTTTCTCCCGCATCGAGAGGTGTATCATTCACCCATTCTGACGAATAACACATTTACATCCCCTAACATTCAACTAACTGAACCTAGCAAGCATTCGTTTCAGAATGGGACGAGGTGGTTATGATTGAAGAGAGTGAGCTTAACTACAATTTAACTATGATAAGGCAAAGGAGCCGATATAACATGACACAAAACAATAAAATTGTCCTAGAACCTGCAGCGCAAAAATTTGCTGACGATAATGCCAAGCCCCCCTTCCTTTCAGACCTAGGTCCAGAAAAAGGACGCGAAACCGTAGATAAAGTTCAATCCGGCGACATATATAAACCTGAAGTAGATATCGAAGATATCATGGTGCCAGGAGGTCCAACCGGCGAAGTATCCGTACGGATCGTCCGACCTCCTAATTCCTCTTCGGCAAACTTACCCATTATTCTTTATGTTCATGGTGCAGGTTGGGTATTCGGTAATGAACACACGCATGACCGCTTAATCCGCGAGTTGGCTGTCGGCGCTGAAGCCGCAGTTGTGTTCCCGAAATATAGCTTATCTCCGGAAGCAAAGTATCCGATCGCTATTGAGGAAATCTATACTGTGCTCTTGTGGGCAGCAGACAAAGGCTCGGAACACGGACTTGATCCAAGTAAACTATCAGTAGGTGGTGATAGTGTCGGCGGGAATATGGCCGCAGCCATTACTTTGATGGCCAAAGAACGCAGCGGTCCCAAGATTGCTAAGCAACTATTATTCTACCCTGTGACAGATGCTTCCTTCGATACCGAATCGTATCATCAATTTGCCGAAGGTTACTTCCTACAGCGCGATGGCATGAAATGGTTCTGGGATCAATATACCACTGATCCAGAAGAACGGGCACAAATTACCGCTTCTCCTCTTCGAGCTACGATAGAACAATTGCGTGATTTACCTGAAGCTTTGGTTATTACAGGCGAAGCGGATGTATTACGTGATGAAGGCGAAGCTTATGCTACCAAATTACGTGAAGCAGGTGTGAACGTTACCGCAGTCCGCTTCCAAGGGATCATTCATGATTTTGTGATGTTAAATGTGTTAGCTGATACCCATGCCAAAAAAGGAGCTATCAAGCTGGCCACTGCTTGGTTAAAGGAGTAGAACCCGAGTCTACGTAAATTCCCAGGTTACTCTCCTGCTAATCAGCTAAATAATGGATCCTCTTCTATTACAAATCTTAACATGTTGGAACAGATAGTTTACATAATATTAATTATGTAAACTATCTTTCTTTTTGTGATTTCGGAACTAATCATCCAATATGTCGTCTATATCATATGGATATAAATAGGAGATGATTTAATTGAAGAAATCAATGTTAATTGTTAAAACAATGCTTACTACCTCCCTTCTTATTTCGGGAACTAGTCTTTATTCATCTAACGAATCTCCGGTAGAAGCCGCAAATTCAACACTAGCGAGTTCTACCCCTACAACACACGACTCCACAACCTTTATTAAGTCGAAATGGCAAACTACAACAGACGGTATGGGACTGTACGACTCCAAGCCGGCTATCTCGAATGGGATCATCTATTATTCCTCGGGTGGTACGTTGAATGCCGCAGAAATGGCAACAGGTAACATCATATGGACATACAAAAATGGCTTACATCCGCAAATCGTAACTAACAATTCCGTCTTTTTTATCGATACCAATGGATATCTGGTAAAAGTGAACGCCAAAACTGGAAGGTTACTGTGGAAGGTCAAGGCTGCAACTGCTCCGATTGAGATTGGTGCATATGCTGAACTGATCAACGGTGTATTGTACTTTACCAATGAGAGTGGTGGAATTGCCGCATACGACCCAGTTTCAGGCAAGCAAATATGGGATAATAATAAAATACCCATGTATGCGGGAGGCTTACTCGGCGAATATGACGGAGTGCTTCTAGTCTATGGTACGGTCGATAATATTCGTTCGCAATTTTTCGGTCTCGACCCTACTTCTGGCAGAAAACTCTGGAGAACGGAAGGTGACTATACATTCCTCAACTATCAAGACGGTCAGTTCACATTCCGGGACCACTCAGATGCTACTTACCAAGCCGTCAATGCGCCGGTCCCTGGTTATCTGATAACTCTTGTTAAAGTGGACGTAACTACAGGAAAGGTAACAAAGAAAGAAAACTACCAGTCACTTGAGGATATCAGCAGAATAGGCAACTCCTATACGTCACTTCAAGGATCTTATGTTTATACAGCAGACGGAAATCTGGACCAATCTGATGATTATCTAACTCGTCTTACACTTGATCAAGCTGCGAACACCCACTCAATAAGTTATGAAGAATACGGAGACTGGCTGGTCGGCCCCGTGAACGGAATGGCCTATTTCCAAAAAGGCACGCAGATTACCGGTGTTAATGTTAACAATGGTAGTATAGTGAAATTAACGGGTCTTGGCAGTCCTATTCTAAGTCTCCAACTGATCGGTAAAGGTGTGTATATTGGTTATAAGAATGGCTATTACTCCATCATGAATGCCGATACAGGTTCAACCCTAGGTATACTTAAGACCGGTGACATGCAGTTTGGCAAAACATTTGTTACCCATGGACAGGTATTCATCCCAACAGAAGACCACTTATTTACAGTGTCGTTGCCCCAAGAATTACAATAATCAGCAATAAAACACACCTCTTAGATGCATAGGATCAACCGCGAGGTCAATCCATGCTTTGTCTAAGAGGTGCTTTTGATGTTTAGCGCTCATTCTTGTTTGGATACATCTACCCTGTTAATCTCACTGATCACGCTTCTAAGGTCAATGGAATCGGAACTACCGATCTGAAAGGTCGTCCCGCTTGAGATCGACAACACTTTGACGTGTTCCATCCTTATAACAGGCTCCAACGAATGGTTTAGTATCTCGCACTCATCTTCTTTATCTCCACTGTACTGCCAGACCGAAAGTGTCTTTACAAAGGGAGGGTCATCCCTATCCCTAGGGCTGTCGTTTAGCTTCAGGTTGGATTCGGAAGTCTCTTTTCTTCCTACAAAACTGGAACTGATGCAGCCGACATTCCCGCAAACAAATATAGAACTGTTGGATAAGTTATTAATGTAGACATTCTGTATGCTGGAATTCCGCACGATTTAACAGCCTTTATTCGAGAGAGTGGAATTAGCTGACTCTACGCTAGTATGGGGTGAGCCATTCATGATATATTCCGTTGTGCTGTCATATACTGATGAACAGTTAATCGTCTGGGTATCTCCCACTAAAAAAACCGATGATCCTGAAATTGAATTCACTTTCACTGCGCTCACATTCAGTTCTCTGTTAACGACTGTCACTTTCAATCTGATCCCGCCTTTCGGATATATTCCATTCCATATGCCGTATCACGGCCGTATCAATATCACGTTTCATCTGTTCAACGATCGATGCACTAATCTCATCGTCGTTGTTACGCTCCTCCTGTACAGTAGGAAGCTGAGCAAGGTACTCGTTAATTCGCCCGTCCATCTGCTGCTGGAGGTCCTGAGTCACCATATGGACGTACTGCGTATTTACAATCAAATTCCTTTCTTTTGCCTGACGGTAAAACTGTTCTGGAACCTCTACCTGTATATAATTCACAACCTGAGGACGAATTCTCTCAAATAACGCGGTTTTTCTCGTGTCCTTTGTCCCCATCTGTTGTCCGTTAACCATTAACTCTTCCAGGTTATTTTCCTTGTTCGGTGTTATCCCTATATTTAAAGTGCCTTCCAGCTTTTCTATTTTCAACTGTTCAAAATGGTAATTGATAGGCCCAATATTGGCAGATTTGTTATTTTTAAGACTGTCTACGTCACTTTGTAGCTCCTGAAGTGTCTTTTCTAACTGCTGAATCTTCTCAGATTGCACTTTTAACTCATTTAGAAACTGTTGAACGTAATATGGGTGCATACAACCCCCTCCTATGGTTTATTGTATGCGGCGTTCGAGACCCTAATTCAACGCGGATAAAGCTTGGCTGGTTCCGGCAATGGAACCAGACGTGATTCTCCTATGTTTACAGACGATGAAGGGGGTATTTTTTCGCCTTGGGTCTGATAGTTGTGAGACAAAGCATTGATCTTTCCGGATGTGCCGATCTGGAGCACCGAGGAATTAGTGACTGTTCCGATGTTAAGATTATGGACCGAAATGCACTGATATACCGAGATATTGATTTAAATCACACCCTTTAAGGAGGCGATATTTGATCCACCACATCCGAATCCATCGTATTGGTGCTACTAGCTTGGTTATTCGTAATATTCGTACCGATCGAGTCGCCTATGGAGAAGGAGTTGGCACCGGCATAGATCTTAGAGTTGCTGCTTAATATTACGGAGGCTGTATTTCCTACTAAGACTGTGGAACTGGGGCCCACGTTGTTGATCTTTATGTTGCCGATGATTGAAACCACCAATCCAGTCCTCCTTTCAGAAAATGATTGATACGCCATTCTATGTAGATATTAGCCCAAGTGTCACTGAAAAAGTCATACGCCCATACAATGGATAAAAACGAAGGAGGCACGGACTTCATGAGTTCAAATAAGTCTAACCCTTTGGATTGGCTAAATGAGGATCCATTTTTCAAAAAACGAATTTCATTAAAAGAGCTTGAGGAGCAGTCGAAGCTGAACCCTGACCAGATCGACAGCTATGTTGAAAAGATAATCAGGGAGGCTACCTCCTCCTCTGCAGTGACAAACGAGGACACGAGCCTACATTATGAACATGTCGATACTCACAACTTCTTAATTACCAAAATTCGCATTCCCAATCGGATCCACCCTGAAAATTTATGGGTGCAGCTAAACCGAACAAAGATAAAAATTCATGGTCTTGGAAATGAACAAAGTGAAATCATCACACTACCTTTCCCTATCAATCCTGATCAGAGCAAAGGGACTTTTAAGCAAGGATCATTACAGCTCAAAATGCCCAAGATGCCCTCCGGCAGATTCAAAGATATCAATGTCCGTTTTTTATAATTTTTTCTATAAAAATACAAAAAAATCCGTAGGTTTTCTTGTCCACTTACCCGAGTGAACCAACAAAAACGTATTTAAAGTGAAACAGCGTATAATATATGTTATACGCTGTTTTTTTAGTACCGAAAACCGCTGTATTACGGTGATTTAATGCGTGACAAAAACAACACTATTAACGATTTAGGCGCATGCCACTTTCACACAGCTATATTTCTTGTTGCGGACTACTCTCAAATTTATTCTTTTGTTTAAGATCATGTTCATTCTTGTAGTAAAATGATTATTAAAAACCGCTATCCTAAATTCGGATAACGGTTTTTTTGCTTCCTGTAAACTAGACAACTTTCCCTTTTACATTTATGCTTCTTTATCAGGTCGTTTCACTTGAAGTGGTGGAGGAATTAGCCACCCTTTTTGCTTAATCATTTTAAGAACTTTAAATCCTTGTGCAGCTTTTGTTGCATGATATTTCGCAAACAGTGCACCCACGTCTTCTCTAATTGAATTACCCATAATAGCACTACAAGACACCAATCCCAATGAGATATCCGCGGCAACCATTGCAGCAATTTCCTGATCCGTAAATCTCACACCTACAGGAATTTCCTCTAATTTCACTTCCGGTCTTTCCGGAAGTTTAGGTGTCGGAACAATTCCGTTATGAGTAAGAATTTCATCACACTCAGTAACCTCTAACTCAGATTGGTCAATAATCTCGCCAATTGTTTTTCTGAGTTCCTTATCTCCAACATGATATTGATAGGCCCGATAAGCTGAGATACAGCCCTTGGCTTTTAATGAAAATACCCAAATCTCATAAATCTCACCATAATGTAGAGGCTCATCTTTTGGATTACCATCTAAAATCCCCATTAAAATATCTCTCCTTTGTTTATATTTCAATATTTAGGATGACCTCATGCGTCAGAATCTATGCTCTAAATTTAATTCGTGAACTCAAATAAGTTCAAGTGATCATCAATGATCATGATATGTCTAATTGAGATTGTATCCATCCAACCGCTGCTAAATAGATACACCTATAAATGATGATGTTGGAGGATGTCTCCATCCCTTTTTATGTATTGATATTATTGGCATAACTTCAGTTAACATAACTAAAGTTATGTTAACTGAATCAATCATATATCTGTATTTTTCTAATATCCCCTCTTCATTGGGAGATAAAGTACAAAGAATCGATGCTTCCAGTGCGTGCCATTGTATCATCATTTATCTGTATATTTATCACGATCAAGAGCAAATTAACTATAGTTGTAATATGGACTATAGAAGTTTGGATAGTTGTGTTTTTCTACCCTAAAGGAGAACTATTCTACATGCACAAGAATAACAACCTAAATAAGAAAATCCTCTCTAATCCTAACGAAGATAAACTTCAGTGGTGGCAATTATCCCTACTTGGTGTTGCTTGTACCATAGGAACAGGCTACTTCTTAGGATCCGCATTAGCCATCACCCTCGGCGGACCCGCCGTGTTGATTTCTTTTATCATTGCTGCGATCGGCACTTACCTCGTGTTTGACGTACTTGCGCAAATGACTGCTCAACATCCAATAGAGGGTTCTTTTCGTTCATATGCTAAACAAGCCTATGGGCGCTGGGCTGGCTTTAGTAGTGGATGGGTGTATTGGTCCTCTGAATTATTAATTATGGGCAGCCAATTAACTGCTTTGTCTCTATTTTCTCGGTTTTGGTTTCCAAATATTCCTATGTGGATTTTGGCATCTATATTCGCCGTTCTAGGGTTAGCGATTATTTTCGCAGGTACAAAAAGTTTTGAACGTATGGAGAATTTATTTGCCATAATCAAAGTGTCAGCCCTCGTTATGTTTATCGTACTCGCCATTCTCGCTTTGTGTGGCATTCTGGGACAAGGTAAGTCTACCCCTTCATTTCCATTTAATAATTTTTTAGAAAAAGGGTTCATTGGTTTATGGTCGTCCCTGCTTTTTGCTTTCTATGCTTTTGGAGGAATTGAGATTATGGGCATTATGGCTATACGCCTTCACAATCCTAAAGATGCTCCTAAGTCAGGAAGAGTTATGCTAGCTTTAATCGCCATTATCTATGTGGTTTCATTAATACTCGCAATGAGTATGATCTCCTGGAAAATATTAAACACCAAAGAAAGTCCATTTTTGCAAGCTCTTAATCAATACAATCTCCCTTTCGTACCGCATATTTTTATTGGAATTCTGATCATTGCTGGCTTTTCTACCATGGTTGCTTCTCTATTTGCCGTAACCCGTATGCTTGTTACATTAGCAGAAGATCATGATGCCCCCTCACTTTTTGCCAAGAAACGAAAAGACCGTCCTCTATTCGCTATCGGAATGACCACTGTCGGTCTGATCCTATCCATTGTATGTGCTATGCTGTTACCTGGAAAAGTATATATATATATCACGACTGCTGCTGGTTTAATGTTACTTTACAACTGGTTTTTCATTCTAATCATGTCAGGGACTGTATTAAAATTGACAAAGTGGGGACAAACGAAACGCATTCTAGGCATGCTAATACTCCTTACCGCTATTAGTGGGTCATTATTTCATCACACCAGTCGGACTGGTTTTTGGGTAAGTCTGGGTTTCCTTTTTCTAATTGCACTGGTTACGCTACTGGTGGGAAAAAACGGAAGAACGATAGGAAGCAAATAAACATCGAACCTTGAATCCCAAGGGTGAATAAGCTATTCATATAGAGCTCCGCTCCTCTATTACCATCTCACACTCTCACAATGATCCCAGCTATTATTATCTTATTATTCATGGAATAGACCATTGGTTTACATAATATTAAATATGTAAACTAGTAGTTCCCCATCGATTCAATTCATATATTGGTAAATATTGAATGGATTTTTCCCGCTACTGAACCCTGACAGACATTTCTTATGTATAAAAGAATCGTAAAACTCTACTAAACTCTCTTTTTCTGTTAGAATAGAACATGTTACAGAACGGAGGGCCATAACTATGGACTATATTATTCTAGATATTGAATTCAACGGCCGCAAATTTGCCAGTGACTTACCTATGGAAGTAATCGAAATCGGAGCTGTGAAGTTAGATTCTTCTTTTCGTCAAATCGATCGCTTCTCATCCTTGATCAAACCCGTATATTTCTCCAAGCTAAATAGTTTTATTAAGAAAAAAACCGGAATCCCTCAAGAAGGGATTGATCAAGCAGATGGTTTTCCTAAAGTAATTACAGATTTCATCCATTGGCTCACACAAAGTGATCAATTCCTCCTTGTTACCTGGGGTGGTGAAGATTTAAAACGGATCGTATACGATACTCGGATGCACAAGCTGGATGATTCAATATGGATGTCAGCGAACTATTTTGACCTATTGAAGGGCTTTGTACGCTATAAAAATGTGACCAACGACGTAAGTGTGGAAGCTGCCTTAATAGATCTAAATATCACAGCGTCTGGTTCGGCACATCGTGCATTAGATGATGCTATAATGACTTCCGATGTGTTTATAAAAATCTTTGATTCGTTAGATTTCAATCGTGTACAACAATATATAGATGTCTACTCCAATTCAAAGGAGCGACGTATCGTCAAGAATGCGATCCGAAACATGGTAGCTCAAAAGATCACACCCACTTGGGAGTTTCTACTAGAGCATTACCTCACGAACAAGGTATCCTTAACAGATTCTCGTAAGTTGGAAGAGCTTCAAACCTATTTTGCTACAGAAGTTGCGAAACAACCGCGTGCTAAAATCGAAGTTGCACAATCATCTGCCTAGCAAAAAAGAATGGATAGAGACGTCAGACATCATCTGATTCTCTATCCATTCTTTTTATTATTGAGGTTTCGACAATAAATCTAGCACTTCCCCAGTGATGACTGTTTATGTAGTTTCCCACTCATACCCCAATATATCCAACATTCCATTGGTTTCTAATGGAGTAGTAATCAACGTTTCTTTAGCAATACTTATTGTTGTGCTATAGCTAACCTGCTTGTTTGTTGAATCTTTCAGTATCTGTCGATGTCCTTTTCAAGTTGTTTTATTTTATCGGAAGTTACGACATAGTTGAACGTTGAACTCATTTGGGGTCCTTCCCCATTCTTCGGCTCACAATCCTGTTTCATTGTGATTAAATAGCCCTTTTTGTTCTCTTTGACTCCTACAACATTGTTAATCGTTTCTAACGTTTTCCCACATTTGGGTACGCTGTCCAGAACCTTATTTATTGCCATATCTTTAGTAAGATTCTGCTGTTCAGATGAACACCCGGTTAATAATATGAGCATCATAAGTACAGTTAATACACGACGAATAGTAACCACTTCCTTCCAGCAGTAAATGTACAGCTATAATATAGCATGTAATTCCGTTGATACGGTATGAGATCACTCTATAAATGTATTCATTCGAATTTCAGCCTCATGTTACTTCACCTCCCTGTACAATCACTGTCTGTTCAAGCGATCCCCTCTCCTTAGTAACTGTCCCATATACTAATGTAATGTAAGTTTGATCTAGCTTCTATGTTCTTCTTCACTTCAGGGTAACTATGTAATTATACCTATATATCATTCAAAATAAGCTAATCGTGCAATACATATCTAAATTGTAATGCATCTATCGTTACTTCCTCCTTTGAATCACGCTATTCCAACTTATTCCGACAACACTTTCGACATAATCTGAAAAACCACAAGAATTGTTAGGTAGTCTCTTTGTCTCATATCAAACGAATGTAAACAAAGTAAAATAGAAGGTGCATTTCAATTTATTCAACCTTTACTTAATAATTGAAGGAGGATCGATAGATTTAGAGTGTGATTAATAAAGAATTAGCATTATCTATGCTACAGGAGGCGGTATTTTGGAGAAAAGTGTACGTACAATTCGTAGTTATTTCATTTACTTACTAATCTTTATTTTAGTTTTAGGAGTTTCCGCACCAGAGTCCTATGCAGCAACAACCAAGGATTCTACAGACCCATCCCTTGAGATTAAATCGAAACTTGAACCTCCAAGCGATTCAGATTTACTTCATCAACTTCCAGTACCAGACTTCCAACTTCCTCAACTTCATAAGCAAAAATCACTATCTACTCAACGTAGTGGGTCTTCAGTGCAAGCTGAGAACTTCGTCGAACCTAGTGAAAGTAGTGAGCCTATTACAGTTATAGTAGAGTTGGCTACGGATCCTCTCAAAGTGTTTGAGGCTAATTCACCATTCAGTATGAAATCTAAATCAAGTGTTAACAGTCACACGAATACGCTTCGTCAGGAACACTCAGCATTTAAGTCTGCTGCCATCCTTCAAGCTGGAGCTACGTTTAACCGTGAATACTCAAACATATTTAACGGGTATTCCATTACATTACCAGCTGATGAAGTAGATCAGCTTCTGTTAATAGCTGGTGTCAAAGCCGTGTATCCAAATATCGAATATAAAGCGTTAGAATTAGATCAATCAAGTGAAGGCTACACCCCTTATATGGATGTGAGCGCACCTTTCATTGGAGCTGACACGCTCTGGGCATCCGGATATACCGGTGCCGGGATTAAAGTAGGTGTCATAGATACGGGTGTTGATTATAATCACCCTAGTCTCAAAGATGCTTATAAAGGTGGGTACGATTTCGTGGATAATGATGATGATCCTATGGAAACCTTACCTGATCCTACAAAGCCAATAAAAAATGGCGAACCTTATAATACTTTACATGGGACACATGTCTCAGGAACTATAGTTGGACAAGGAGATCCAGAACACCCATACGCTGGCAAAGGTTGGGTTAGAGGCGTCGCTCCTGCAGCTGACTTATATGTCTACCGTGTCCTTGGTCCTTATGGTAGCGGGACTTCTGAGAATGTGATCGCAGCCATAGAACGTGCTGTTATCGATGATCTTGATGTAGTCAATCTATCTCTCGGTTCTGATCTTAATAATGAATACAGTCCAGACTCTATCGCTGCAGACAATGCCACACTTGCTGGGGTTACTGTTGTATTAGCGAATGGAAATACAGGTCCAAATGATCAAACTGTAGGGAGTCCAGCTGCATCAGAATTATCCATCTCGGTGGGAGCCTCTGTTCCCCCAGTGTCAACTCCTATTTTTATATCTTCCGCAATAGGAAATATATATGCTCAGATATCAACGTTCTCACCTGATCTAGGCGAACCGAATCAAGAACTTGATCTGGTTTATGCTAACTACGGACAAGAGAGCGATTATAGTAACCTTGATGTTAGTGGGAAAACCGTTATTGTCTCCCGTGGTGCGCTATCTTTCGGCGAAAAATCCATGAATGCGACGGCCGCTGGAGCAAAAGCACTTATCATTCATAATAATACGCCTGGAGAGTTCGGTGCTACTTTAGGTGAGCCAGGAATGTATGTGCCTACCTATACCATTTCGCAGGAAGATGGTCTCGCATTAAAAGATCAAATAGATCAAGGTCAACCAACAATCACCTTCTCCAAGATTGAAGAACAGGATCTGTTAGCTGACTTTAGCTCAAGAGGACCTGCGCTACCGAACTATTCGATTAAGCCTGATTTCTCAGCTCCCGGAGTGGGAATTCGTTCTTCTATTCCTGCATTTAATGGAGATTATAGTAATGCTTATGAGGATTTGAACGGAACCAGTATGGCAGCTCCGCACGTTGCAGGAGCGGTAGCTCTGATCCTTGAACAAACAGCACAAGCAAATCTCGACCTAGACCCCTATCAAATTAAATCCATCTTAAGTAATAACGCGGTTCCTCTGAGTGACCGACACGGGATAGCCTATTCTGTTAACCAACAAGGTGCCGGTCGTATTGATTTAGTTAAAAGTACTGAAGCTGACGCTATTGTCAAAGTTAAGGAGCCTCTCCCAACTCAGCTAAATAACCAGAACATTACAGATTACTACACAAGTAGTTTGTCATATGGACAACAACAGGCTAATAGCGAAGTATCCAAACAAATAACGATCGATAATATTAGGGATACGAACCAAATCTATCACGCATCTGTTGATTGGTATAGTAACGAGGGTCTTACGATTCAACCCACTCAGGACACGGTTTATGTTAATCAAGGAGCACTAGAAACCGTATTCTCAGTGGAACTAACCATTCCTGATGGAACACCCGATGGAATGTACGATGGTCAGATTGTACTCACCGAGGAAACAACATTACATGAGTTAAGAGTTCCATTTAGTGTGTTTGTAGGTCAGAGCTTCGACTTGAGTCCAATCACGGCTGTTGATTTCTCATCGGTTGTATTCTCCCCGAATGGAGATGGCGTATCGGATACAACGGATGTATCTTTCGCAGTAAATGATGACCTTGAGTACTTCTTCTTCTTGATATTTGATGGTTTAACTGGCGATGCCATAGGATACACTTATGACTCGATAGCTATTCAGCCTATACACGAAAAGAACTATTACAAATATACGTGGGATGGAACTGTGACTACAGAAGATAGTGAAATCACGTTACCAGAAGGTGTTTACGCAATGGTTCCTGTCATTGTGGATACGAATGAATTGCTAGAAGGTTCTGCTGAATTCTTCTTCGTAGATCTCAATGCGCCTGAAATTTCTCTAGATAGTGATAACGTCATTCTTCTTCCAGATCAACCTGGAGTAGGTTCAATATCTGGCGACATCTTGGATGACTTGCAACTGAATTATCTATATGATGGTACGAATCTAGATGAACTCGTAGGAATCAGTGCACTTGTACAATCGGATCAGGGACTACAGCAAATAGATGGAACCATAGATGCTACAGGCCATTTCAATCTAAACCTTCCTATTGTTAAAGGTGAGAATACGTACTCTATATTTGCATATGATTCCGTAGGTAATGGCACACAGACTCCTGCTAAAGTTATTCATTACACTCAAGTTAACCTCTTTTCCGCTAAATCTCAGGTGGCAGCGGGTGAAGCATTTGATGTCGTCGCAAACTATTCTGTTACTGAAGATGTTTACTCTGCATCCTTCAGCTTGACGTATGATTCGAAACTACAGTTAAATTCAATCCAACCCAGTGTGTTAGATGCTGTCTATACTCACCTGGATCAAGTTAGTATTGATCTTGGTAATGGACTGAAACAAGTGAATTATACAGGTACACTTCCTGAAGGACAAGGTACATTTGCAGCCTTTAATTTCACAGCTACACAAGCAGGCTCTTATCCGTTTACTATTTCAAATGTAGAATTATTAAATGAGGAAGGTAAGGATATCCCAGTATTTGGATTATCTCCTGTAACGGTTAAGGTTGCTGCACCTGTTCCAGGAACAGGACCGGATCCAGACCCCGTCGTTACCAATCCTAACTCGGGATCATCCTCTTCTGGATCTTATAGTGGGAATACCACATCCACACCTCAAGATAACTCAAAGAAATTCAAAGCTGGTTCTTTGAATGAATTTACAATTAACGATATTTTGGGTGCGACATTAACGGTTACACCTTCACTCTTAACTAAACAAATCGCGAGTTCTACTTTGAAGGCTATTACGCTAGATTTATCAGATATCCCCGTTGACACTTATGATCCTTTTCATATTTCGATATCTAGTGCATTAGTTGAACAACTTCAACAATCTAAGAAAGATTTAATCCTTGTTGGTTCAAATTTTGAAATACGCATCCCCTCTCAATCTATTAGTAACTTTGTAAGTAAAGATGGATTCCGTATTTCAATGACGTTATCTAAAAAAAGCGTCGGAACGATCCAAGCTCCTGATGGAGCAACCGGGAAATTTGCAGCTCCAACACTTATGATTCATGGACAGTTGAAGGAATTCTCTGCACCGATCCAAGTTCAACTCCATTTGGCTGCTTCAAGCTTTACGGATATACAAAAAGTAGGCATATATAGTCTGAGCGGAGCCAGTCAGTGGTCTTACTTCGGTATTCCTAGACACAACAGCCAAAAGAACACTATTCAATTCTCAATATCTGCACCAGGATCATTTACAGCTATCGAAACTTTAAAGAGTTTTGTAGATACTTCTAAACACTGGGCTAAACATGAGATTGAAGTATTAGCAGCTCATTTCTTAGTGAAAGGTAAGCCGTCTAGTACAACGTATAAACCTCAAGATCATGTGAATCAAGCAGAATTTAATACCCTTCTAGACCGTCTGCTTTCCAGAAATGTAACATGGGATCAACGTATTGCTGAGTTAGGAGCAAGAGATCAACTTACGCGTGAACAAGTTGCTATCTTGTTACACGAAGCACTGGGTAACACCCTATCTGATGTTTCTCAGCAGCTTGATTTCAAAGACCAGACAACCATTTCTCCCGATGCTCGTGCAGCTGTTGCCTTCGTTGTAAGTAAGGGGTATCTACAAGGAAATCCAAATCACTCCTTTAACCCTCAGGGTACTTTAACAAGAGCAGAAGCGGCAGTAATTTTGTATCGGATAGGGTTGGAAGCTAATACGTATTAATCGGTAGTAAAGGACTCCATATGAAAGGCAATCACTTCCGCGTAATTTCGGAAGATGATTGCCTTTTTCTCTTGTAGCGGGTATGCGTTCTATTGTTCAGATTAGATAGCAGAACATGTTGTATATGGTCGTAATAAGTAGATTCATCTTTTTAATACTGTTATGAATTATTCATATGATGATATATTGTCTATAGTGGTTGTACAAACACTGATTATGACAAAGAGCCTTAATTATTCCCAAAAAAAATAACCGCCTTAAAATTTAAGGTCGGTTTACAGACAGACATTACATAGCATGTTTGTTCATAATGAGTCCATTACTTGGACAGCTCTCTGTTTATTTCTTTTTAAGATATGCAAATATCAAGATCCATAAAATACACCCCAGTAGAATTTGAATTGAACTTTCTTGTATATGTATACGTTTTATTCTTCAATCAAGTGATAGATATCCATCTTCCAAACATTGTTATCCAACTTCAATCCATAGGCTATCGATCCTGTGAAACGTTCAATAGTTGCGGTAATCATAATCGTTAGTTCGTTTTGCTTAACCGTATCCTCTTGTACTTCAATAGAATCATAATATCTATACTGCAAAGCTGTCTCCATATCTCGATGCGCTAATTTGTCGTTATATTCTTCCTTAAAGGTGTCCAGATCAGGTAATGAACCACTATCATATGTGAGCGCATAAATGACTTCTATATCACTCATAGCTGTAGCATGAATGTAAATCAGCAGTATCTCTTCCGGAGAAAAGGTTAGTAAATGACTTGTCTCTTTGTCACCCGCAAATCGTTCATACTTCTTTTGCTTCTCTAACGGTAGCTGTTCCAAATAAGAGAATTTCTTCTTCTGATCTTCTTTCACTTCAACTATATCCTCTT
Source organism: Paenibacillus sp. DS2015 (assembly GCF_050433705.1). Classification (NCBI taxonomy): domain Bacteria; kingdom Bacillati; phylum Bacillota; class Bacilli; order Caryophanales; family Paenibacillaceae; genus Paenibacillus; species Paenibacillus sp. DS2015. The sequence continues at coordinate 43,844 of NZ_JBNPWS010000008.1, forward strand.
GAGTGGGCTTAGCTTCCTGTGCTGTTGGTTGCTCGATTGTATTTTCAGAACACCCAGTTAGCAGTACTGAACAAACCAACATACTCACGGCTGCCATTAAAATTATTTTTTTCATAAGTTCTCCCCTTTTGATCTTTACCTTAATGACATATACGTTTATGTAAAACTTCCGTTACATTTCATTTCTGAGTAGTTGAGGTTCGTAAAATCCTATGACAACTCTAATTAGGGTTCGAACGCAGGAATTTGTTGATTCATGTCGAAATTAATGGTATGTAAAGCTGTAGTATAGAGGGGGGAATCCTGATGTGGGACTGGCTGAAATCATCCAAAACAGTAGCGAACGAACAGAAGCTAAATCTTGAGCCAATTGAGACAGAGCAGAGTGAATCTTCCATAAACAAGGTCATCGTAATAACCGGAACGAGCGGATCAGGACGCAAGAATACGGCCAAACAACTAAGCGCACACCTAGGTATTCCCTATGTGCTTCCGTACACTACACGCGCCATTCGCCCAAACGAACGAGATGGGGATCATTATCATTTCATCTCCGATGAGCAATTTCAGACCATGGCGGATAGACTTACATTCTTCCAGACGGTACATCTAGAGAGAGGCAACTACGGAATCTCCAAGGATGAGCTAACTCAAGCCTTTGAGATGCAGCAAGCTGCCATAGTTGTCGTAAATCATGAAGGGACTAGAGCGTTCAGAGAGCATTTCGGGCAGGGAGTCATTCGGGTCTTTATTTACGTCACCAAAGAAGACATTCAGTCACGGCTGGAACGTGAATCAGCTCCGTATGAAATCGTGGAAGAGTATTTACGAACTTACACAGAGCAAGTCATAAATAAGAAAGAATCAGAGTACCTACTACAGAATATTGATCCGGTTACTACCGTAGATAAAATCAAGGGATTTTTACAAGAAAAACTTAAAAATAATGGTTAGAGACACCAAAAAGCAAGACAAGGATAACAACCTTGTCCTGCTTTTTGGTGCATCAGTCTCTTTATGAGCACATTAACTTCTCATCAGAATATTAATCTACTTATCGACAGTTCAAATTATGGTTGTTCGAATTTCTTCGATAAAACGCTCTGTTATTTGTTGAGGACGTGTAATAGCTCCACCAACCACAACCGCATGCGCGCCATAACTTAATACCCTCGCAGCCATCTCAGGGGTAATGACATTTCCTTCAGCAATGACCGGAATATGAACTTGACTCACTACATCTTTTAAAATCTGAAAATCATTATCATGCAATTTCTTACTGCTTGTATCCTCTGTATAACCATGTAATGTCGTTCCAACGCAATCAAATCCTAACGTCTCGGCCATGATACATTCTTCTACTGTTGCACAATCTGCCATCCATTGTTGGTTTGGGAATTTGGACTTAATTTCTTTCACGAAGGTTGGTAAGTCCACTCCACCTGGACGTATACGGTCTGTTGCATCGACAGCAATTAATTCCACATCAAGTTCAACTAATGCTTCTACCTCTTTCAAAGTTGGTGTGATGTAAACATTCGAATCTTCATATTCTTGTTTAATGATAGCAATGATCGGTAGACCTACATATTCTTTGATCGCACGAATATCTTTCACGCCGTTCGCACGAATGGCAACCGCCCCTCCTCTTTTTGCAGCATCGGCCATTCGACTCATGATGTCTGAACCATACAACGGTTCATCTTCTAATGCCTGACAAGATACAACTAATCCTGATTTAATTTCTGTTAACATGACTCAACTTCATCCTTTCTAAATTGTAATGTCATCCCACATTCAAACATTCGATTCCATGGTGCAGAAGTGTTTATTTCTAAGAGTTCTATTCCTTTGAAGCTATATAAAATCATGGCATGATAACGTCTATATAACCTTTCATTTCGCTCCTGATTCACAAGTGCCACTTCATTCTTCAAGTCAAAATATGTTAGATTATATTTCGGTAGAAAGTCAGCCGTCATATCCATTCGAATTTCTGCTTGATAGAAATAATCATCTAATAAATGATAAATGACATTATGTTGAATGATATCTGGCTTCCCATGAAGAGCAACAACGCCCTGGCATATCGTTGAACCTAGCGTGTTACAATTGGTGTTCCAGCCTTTATAGGATACCAATTGATCAAGGATTCGCTCCTCATCTAATAAGGTGATTAATTCATTATCTCCACCGTTTGCATAAGCGGCATCTGCAACCATCACTTTTTTACCGGATTTGATATGCGTTTTAATATCCTTAACGAATGTTAACATATTGCGAAAACTTGTGTACGTAATGTCCCTTTTATGTTGATCCCATGATTCTTGCATCACACGTCCTGGTGTATTATATGCAAGAATTAAATCTGCTTCGTCAGCGCTCGCTACGAGTTGACAGCCAGCAGCTAATACATGTGCTTTTAAGCTTTCAGCGTATGGACGATCTTCATACATTGGAATTAGCTGCGGTCCAAGTGTACTACTCCAAATCGGATAAATTTTAGGGCTCATTTTCTTCAAGTCATTATACACGCGAGCAAGTAATGTCGCTCCTACTTCATCCGCTCCTGGATACATATGAACTTTTGTATACAAGCGCAATTGTTCACGCTTATTCACAACTATTCTTTGGTCCATTGTCGTGTAACCATATTCTGCACTGTCATCTTGAGGAATAGATAAGAAAGTCAGTACCCCCTCATGGACAAGCTCAAGCATACTAGTGTTGATCATGGAATTAAACTTTCGTCTTGTTTCATAATCATGTATGTATTGCTCTGGTAGTATGGATACAATCTCTTGTAATTGGCTCTGCTCGTCCTCAGATAACGTCTCGCGATCCTGTTTATCTTGTAAGTAGGCACGTGTAAATAGTTCACAACCCCACTGTTTATAGTAATCAGGTTCTTCATCACTTGAACTATATCTCGGTGTCCGCATGATTAGATTCGATGCATAAATGGCTACATCTGGGAATGATTTGTGAAGTGATCGCAATCGATCAATCCACATAATCGCTGTATCTTCTGACAAATAATGTAATCTAGAAGGCAGTAGGCCGCCGTACACGACCATATCAATGCTTACGATAAATGCATCCACATCAATGGCAACTTCATTTAACCAATCCCATAAACGATTCGTATCAGCTGCCACTTTTTTAGCTCCGAGCAACTCTTTACTAGGTATTATTAATTCAATTTCAGATGACGATTCTGCCATCATTTTGACGAAATCAACATTACAGGGTCGCTCATCAATAGGTAAGTAAGCAATTCTCATGTTATCTCCCCCTCTCGGGATCTAGAGTCTCAATTTTGCAAAGGAAAATCAGATGTCGTGATAGAACTGGCTAACGCAATATCCTTATCCTTACCTTGTAGTTCTTTAAACAAGACGTCCAACAAGTAAAATACAGATACTTCACTAATCGAACTACTATGACCTTCTATTTCATCCGTTGTCGGTACAAGCAAGCGAATATCAGAAACATCTGCTATTGGAGAGTTCTGTTGGCTCGTAATCCCGACTGTTGCTGCACCCTTTTCTTTAGCCAATACCATCAGGTTTACAATATCTGGCGCATATCCGGATGTACTTAGACCTATTACAACTGTCCCTTGACCCAATAAATGCGTAGACATTTCCATTTGATATTGATCTGAGAATGCATCCGCTGCCATACCCAGTTTCATTAATTTATATTTTAGTTGATTAGCTACAAGTGACATCTCACCTGCACCAAATATACAAATGTTCTTAGCTGAAACTAATTTGTTTTTAAATTGTAGAATTTCATCTGACTCATAGAGCGTATCGAATTTCTTCAACATACTGCTATAGGTTTCTTTAACTGCAGTCATGCTCGTTGTTATTGTTTGTTCGTATAATCGAGTGCTAACAGTAGCCTCTTTCGCCACTAAGCGCAATTTACTGTAGGAACCGAACTCAAGTTTCTGACAAAATCTTGTAATCGTTGCTTCAGATACATTGATTTGACGCGACATTTCAGATATCGTCATATTAGGCACACTTTCTAGATTCAAAACAATAAACTTTGCAATCATTTGTTCTCGTTTTGTTAATTTATGCGTATTAGACTCTAAGATCGTTGTAATACTTTTTAAAGGTCTGAACGATTCTTGAAGCAAAAAGTGACGAAGTGCTCCAATCATCCCAGCATCATTAAGATTACGTGCAATTTCAATTTTGACTTTATCTAATACAGTAGGAATAATGTCTTTCTTCAACTGTTCCATAATGAGGGGATATAGATACTCTTTTTGCGCTGTAATACCCCCGCCAATAATAATCATTTCCGGATTCATCATATAAGCAATAGTTGCGATTCCTTTAGATAGATAGTAAACGAGCCTGTTAATTTCTTGAATACAGACCTCATCATTATTCGCAGCAAGTGCAAATATTTCTCTACCATCAATTTCACTTTCAAGAATTCCTTTTAGTCTCGCAACATTTCTCACTAATATCCTTGTAGAAGCTAATTCTTGAAATTGGCCACCTTCAATTGGAATGTAACCGATCTCTCCTGCACTGAAGCTGTATCCTGTGTGCAACTTATTATCAAGAATATAGCTACCCCCGATGCCCGTCCCAATCGTAAGACAAAACAGGCTTTTCGCATCCTTACCCGTACCCACCCAGGACTCTGCTAATCCTGCGCAATTTACATCATTCTCTACTTCAATAGGCAGATGAAAATATGCCTCTAACTCCTTCTTCAACTGTGTACCTGTGTACTCAGGAATTAGGGACGAGGCATATAAAATTTCTCCTTTATTCGAATCTACTTGACCCGCGGTGCTGATACAAACACTACTGATCTCATACTCATCCATTAGTTTACTCCCGAATGTTTTCACCTTATCAAGAATGGCAGATCCGCCTAAGCTTGCTTCTGTTGGGCATTCATTCTTCACAATAAATGTTCCATCTTCAGTCAACACGCCATATTTAATTAATGTTCCGCCAATATCAACAGCTAAAAATTTCCTCATTAAGTTCACCGTCATTTCTATGGGGAGAATCGTATTTATTCATTTCAATATTCTCTCCTTTTCATATGGATTGTTATTATTTCCATTCACTCCTTGGATTACTGAGCGTCGTTATCCTTTCACTGCCCCGTCCGTTGCACCCGAAATGAAGTATTTCTGTAACCAGATAAATATCAATAATGTTGGGATCGTAGTTAATATTGAAGCTGCACTAATTAACTTCAAGTTTGAGCCATCGAAGTTCTGTGAGAGCTGAGCTAATCCAATCGATAACGTATACTTGCTGCTTTCAGTTGAGTTTAACAATGGCCACAAATAATCTCCCCACGTACCCATGAAAGTAAAAATAGCTAGTGTGATTAGTGTTGGCTTCACAAGCGGTAAAACAACCATGTACCACACTTGAAATTTATTCGCCCCGTCCAAATATGCTGACTCTTCAAGATCTTTCGGAATTCTTAAATAGGCTTGACGCATTAAGAAAATTCCGAATGCAGTGGATACTTGCATTACGACCAATCCAATATACGAGTTTTGTAAGCCTAGCACACCCGAAAGCTGTAATAATGGCGCCATGAACAGTTGGAAAGGTACCATCATCGTTGAAATAATTAATGCTAGAACAACGCTTCTTCCTCTAAAATCCATACGTGCAAGTGGATAAGCAGTTAAGCTACAAAAGAATACATTTAAAGGTATCGCAATGATTGTAATAATCGCAGTATTCAAGAAGTACAACCCAAAATTTGATTTACTAAAGGCATCTATAAAGTTCACCAACGTCGGGTCTGATGGAAGTACACTGCTATAAATCCCTTCGCTAGCCGATTTCAATGACATAAACAGGGTAGTTAAAAAAGGTCCTACTGTGAGGACTGTGATAAAGATCATCAGAGCATAGAGCCACATTTTTTGACTAAGTTGCTTCGATTTCATCATGTTCTCTCCTATCTATTTAAGCTCTTAAATCATCTTCGCGCTTACTCGTCAATTTCATTTGAAGTAAAGATGCTCCAATGGCGAGAATTAACAAGACTACACCTGCTGCTGATGCCATACTAACATCTAAATTCATAAAGCTATCATAAATATACATTACAAGAGTTGTAGTCGCGCCAGAAGGTCCACCGCCTGTTGTTAAGGCAATTTCTTCAAACACTTTCAAAGCCGCAATAATCGTCATGACAGAAACTAAAGTAATAGAAGGTGCTAACATCGGAAAAGTAATGTTCTTGAATTTTTGAAAAGAAGAGGCGCCATCAATACTTGCAGACTCATATACATCGTTAGAAATCGATTGTAAGCCTGCTAAATATATGATCATATAATAGCCTAGCCCTTTCCAAACTGTAATCATCGCTACTGCTATTAGTGCTGTTGACGATTGAACAAGTAAGTTGGTTGGTGAATCAAAGATCCCTATAGTAACAAGGAAAGACGAGATTAAGCCACTTTGCGAATACAACATTTTCCACATTAGAGCGGCAACAACCATGGGTGTAACAACCGGTAAATAATAGAAGATTCGGAATAGAGAAACTCCTTTTATCTTTTGGTTCACTAGTACCGCTAAAAACATAGGTAACAATATATTCAATGGTAATACGATGATTAGAAAGATTAACGTATTCATTAGTGATTCCCAAAAATATCCATCTGAAAACAACTCTTTGAAGTTACTTAATCCGACGAACTCACCCGCACCCTCAATAATTTTATAATCTAATACACTCCATTGAAGAGCTTGTAAGATTGGATAAACGAGAAATATCCCCAGAATTAAGATGGATGGAATTAAAAATAACCAAGGTGTGATTCGCGAACTCCATTGGAGCTTTCTTTTCGAAACAACTTTCAATTGTGTATGGGATGGTTCGATCGCTTTCTCACTCATTTTAGTCTCTCCTTTCAAAAAATAGAGAGTAGTTTTTAATCAAAAGCTACTCTCTTTCTCATTTACTAGAATGTCTGTTTTTCACCTGACTTTTCAAATGCTTTGTTCCAATCTGCTGCTAACTGTTTCACAGCCTCTTCCGGTGTGATCTTACCTTGTAGGTTCTTAACAAAGATATTCATGGTAGATTTACGTAATTCTGCACTGTTTTCTGTTGGTGGAATGGATACTATTGAACGACTTAATGACAAAGATGCTTGTAACAGACCAAGCGATTTAGATGAATCTCCTGGGTTCTTGAAATAATCGTCTTCTAAGGACTTCACCGTTGAGGGTAATACAGTACCTGCTATTTTCGCAAATTCTAATTGATTTTCAGCATTTGTAACAAATTCAGCTAGAGCAACTGCAGCTTCTTTATTTTTCGTCTTTGACGGTACTGCGAAGTTCATCACAGCAACGTTTACTGGAGCATCTACTGATTCTAGGGGTTGTCCCGCTTTCGATACTTTATATATTTCTGGGGCACCTGATTCAACAGGTCCTAAGAATGTGACTCCACCTTCTAGGAATGAGGTATTACCTGCCATATACAACTCTTGCCCCGTTTTTAATGATCCTTCTGCTGCCTCTTGAGGAATCAATCCCTCTTTATACATGGTTTGTGTTACTGCGAAATATTCAATAATGTCTTTATTATTTTCAAATGTGGCCTTACCTTCTTCCACAATTGGAGTTCCTTTTGATAATGAGACCATTTTTTCCATAATTACATTGCCATCATTGATTACTGGAAAGTAGGAAGGTTTCCCCGTCTTCGCCGTTATAGCTTTTGCTGTGTCATAAATACCTTGTGTTGTTGTAGGTAACTCTTTTATACCTGCTTGTTCAAAATGATCGCTATTATACCAAGATATGGTTGTATCTAAGTACCACGGCAGTGCGTACAATTTATCTTCATAAATACCTGATTTGTAAGGACCTTCTACGAAAGAAGATTTCGTCTCGTCACTTACCATCTCTGTTAAATCTAATAATCCACCTTGTGCCACAATATTAGACATATAGTGTGGATTTAAATTAACAACATCTGGTACAGCGCTACCCGTAAGTGATGTTAGTACTTTTTGTTCCATTGCATCTTGTGGAATATCTTCAATAAGGACATCTACATTAGGATGGAGATTCTCGAAATTCTTCTCAATTTCATCAAAATAGGTGTCAAATGGTTCGCCCGCTAACGAAGCTGTCCATAGTGTTACCTTCCCAGATAATTCCCCTGTTTCTGATACCGGGCTATTGCTTGCTTCTTCATTACCACATGCTATTAAACCCATGGAAAGTGCAGCTGCCATCGTACCCGTTAACCATTTTTTTGTATTTTTTTTCATTTTCAATCCCCCTATGAAAGTATTTAGAAAGCGCTCTCTAATGTCATGATACAAGTTCTTATATCATTTTTCAATGCTTTTTTAAAATAATTTTTATTATTTTAATATTTCTGAAAATTAATTTCATTTATCGATATTTGTAATTGCACTTCAGAGCTCACAAAAACATATCCAAACTTATGATAATGGAGACATTATCATAAGTTTGGATATGTAAAGGATACCCATCTAGGCGACTTTTTCCATTATTCAATGGCAGTACAATCTAGTTTTTTTCAGCCAAATTGTAAATTGGGATTGCTACGTGCTCGTATTAACGAATCAAGTCTTTCAAGAAACTCATTCGGTATTGTTGTCTTGGTCGCCCCCGCGACGTCGTCAACCCCGCAATAAATTAACCTGCCGTTGCTTGTTTTATTGTAGCTTATAAACGATATGAAGTGTCCCCTTTACCTATTTAAAGACAATTTATTCACCACCGACCCCTGAATACGTGAAAAATCAGTTATGTAATGTCATGTAAAATAACGCAAAATATGTAATCGCTTTAATTCACAATTCGGATACATAAGGTTTAAGTTGCTTATAATAATAGTGATAAATGTTGCTTCCATAGAAAAGTTATATTATGATGAGTTTGAAAATAATTTTCCTTAAAATAGACATATTTACTGAAATAATTTTAACGGTAGAAATAAATAATACTATCAAGGAGGTGTTCAATGGCTGCTATCCTTCATACCATCCAAGGTCAGTTAAATAAACTGTCCCCTTTAGAACGCAAACTTGCGGAACACATTCTAGCTGCTCCTAGTGAAATTGTTCATATAGGTATTACGGAATTATCAGAACAATGTGCTATAAGTCCAGCTACGATCACAAGGTTCTGCAAGGTTTTCCATTTCAAAGGGTTTCCTGACTTCAAAGTACATCTAGCCTCCGAAATAGCACAAAGTGGATCGGACGATCCCTCTCACTCTTCTGCATATCAAGATATTGTTGCAGGGAATCCATTATCTCTTATTGTTGAGGCCATGCAAGCGAATCATCTAGCATCCATTAGGGACACAACTTCTCTTTTAGACCTAACTAAACTCACCAAAGTTGTAGATCTGCTATGCGGAGCAAAGAGAATTGATCTCTATGGGATGGCAACTTCCTCTGTTGTAGCTCAGGACTTCTATCAAAAATTGATTCGTATCGGTGTGAACTGTACTGCCTTTGCAGATTCCCATATGCAGATTACTTCAGCATCTACCCTAGGAGCGAATGATGTCGCTTTTGCTATATCCTATTCTGGGGAGACGCCTGAAACGATTGATGCTTTACGTTGCGCATCCAATCATGGTGCATCTACGATTTCCCTTACTTCTTTTGGCAGTAATACACTAGCTTCACTTGCTAATCTCCCTCTCTTCTCATCTTCACTAGAACACGGAATGAGACGCGGGGACATGGCATCGCGCATTGCACAATTACACATTATAGATATCCTATTTACCGGAATGCTCAGTCAACAATTTGGCAACTTTATACCTAAGCTCGAACAATCTTATAACGACGTTCAACATTACCGCAATCATCGAGGAGGCAATTCATAATGAATATACTTACATTCAATCAAGAGGAAGATTTCGTACAAGCAGGCACCAATCTGATCGTTAGTCTTTTACAAAGTAATCCGAGGGCTGTTCTCGGGCTCGCTACAGGTAGTTCTCCCCTAGGAATCTATGCAAGATTGGCGAAAATGTATGCCAAAGGCCTCGTTAGTTTTGCCGAAGCTTCTTCTTATAATCTTGATGAATATGTAGGGCTCTCTGAGGATCATCCGCAGAGCTATCATAACTTTATGAACCACAATCTGTTCCAGCATATCGACTTGGATCCAAGTCGAATTCATATCCCTAACGGAAACGCTGAAGATCTGGAAGCAGAGTGTCAATCTTACGACAACCTACTTGAGGAGAACGGACCTATTGATCTACAGCTTCTAGGAATCGGTCATAATGGGCATATTGGATTCAATGAACCGAGTGACCATCTTAATGGTAGCACCCATGTAGTCGATTTGTTAGATGAGACACTTGCTGCGAACGCTCGCTTCTTTACTTCCATGGATGATGTACCTAAACAGGCCGTGACGATGAGTGTAGGTAGCATTTTGAAAGCTCGACAAATTGTGTTACTTGCCCGTGGTGCTGAGAAGGCAGAAGCGATCAAAGCCGCAGTTCACGGCCCAATCACAACGCAATGCCCTGCTTCCTTGCTTCAATGTCACCCTAACGTCATCCTTTTACTAGATCAAGCTGCTGGGAGACTACTCTAATGACACATGTTACGGAACAGCTTCTATACGGAAAAGTACTGACGCCGCATGGACTGATTGAAGATGGAGTTATCGCCATATCTGGAGCAACCATTTGTTATGCCGGCGAGAAAAAAGATTTACCCTCAACTTATACAGATTGGAAGTCCCTATCAGATGACGTGGGAGGGCTTCTCATCCCTGGATTCGTAGATGTACACGTTCACGGTGGAGCGGGACATGACTTCATGGATAGCGACCGTGAGACCTTAAATGCCATCACACGCTTCCATAGTTCGCAAGGAACGACAACGATGCTAGCCACAACGATGACTGCTCCTAAACATGCGATTGATCATGTGCTACATGAAGTGAATGCTTACCGATCAGAGTTCATGCCTTACACCCAATTAGCAGGAGTTCATCTGGAAGGACCCTTCATCAGTCCTAAATGGCCAGGAGCACAAAATCCTGATCATATCGTCCTTCCTACCGTAAGCTGGCTAGAAGAATGGGAACAGCAATACCCTAATCTTATTCGTCAAGTCACGCTTGCTCCTGAGCGTGAGGGCGCTCTTGAAGTCATCTCATGGTTGCGAGACAAAGGTATAACTGCCGCTCTTGGTCATACGGATGCAACATACGAACAAGTCATTCTAGCTGTTGAGGCAGGTCTTAATCAGGCTGTACACGCCTTCAACGCGATGACACCCCTACATCACCGCAAACCCGGTACTGCAGGAGCAGTCCTGAGCGATAACAGGATTGCAGCAGAAGTGATTGCAGACGGTATCCATGTTCATCCTGCTGTTATGTCTATCCTGGCACGACTGAAAACATCAGCTAATCTGATCCTTATCACTGATGCTATGTCAGCAGCTGGCCTTGGTGATGGCGAGTATACACTAGGTGATCAACCCGTGAATGTATCTGGAGGAGTTGCGACACTTAAGGATAACGATGGAGCACTTGCCGGAAGTACATTAACCATGATTCGTGGATTTCGTAATCTGATATCTGAGGTCGGATTAACCCTAGAAGAAGCTTCCCAAGCTGCCAGTCTAAACCCTGCAATCTCACTTGGATTAGATCAACAGATTGGAACGCTTGAATCTGGGAAACAGGCCGATATTCTTTTGTTGGATGGCGATCTAAACATTCGTAACGTATATGTTCAAGGAAGACAAATCGTATAAACGTCAATCCATCGTTTTCATGACAAAAAATAATGAAACTATCTCTCACCAGTGGGTGGACGGATGGTTGTGTTTTTTTCATGGATGGGGTACAAGATTCCTTTATTCAAACTAGAGACGAGTATCAGATGATTGCGTTCGAAATGATTAGATACTGATATATAAACTATTGTGAATTATTCATATGATGATATATGGTCTATAGTGTGCGTAGTCTGCTGTCCGACATAACCAAAAACAACAGCCTATAACCTAATTACAAAGGTTCAGACTGTTGTTGTGCAGTTATTTAACATTACATTTAAATTTCAGGCAACCGTCACAATGATAGGTTGGCTTTTTGTTATAATTATGGTGTGTTCATGCTGTGCTACAAAGCTATTGTCAGGAACACTTAACGTCCATCCATCATTCTGTTCAACAGCGTACTCAGCACCGGTTGATAGGAACGGTTCAATCGTAATGACTAAACCTTCTTTCAATATGCGTTTATCGTGTTTATTATAAAAGGGGAGAATTTCTGGTGATTCGTGTATAGATCTTCCCACGCCGTGACTACACAAATTTTTGATCACTTTATACCCCCCCTTTTCAGCTTCGGATTGCATGATCCTGCCAATTTCGTTTAGCTTTACACCATGCTTAAGTGAGGATATCACTTTCATCATCGTATCATGAGTGTACTGGCAGAGACGAGTTAAAGACAGGTTATATGGAGCTATTTGAAAAGAGTGCCCTGTGTCCGCGACATACCCATCCTTTTCAGCGCTAACATCGATGTTTATTAGGTCACCTTCTTGAATTTTCCTTTCACTCGGTATTCCATGAGCTACTTCCTGATTAATACTAATACATGTGTAACCTGGAAAGTTGAATGTTTTTTGGGGCGAAGATACAGCACCACGACTCTTCAAATATAAGCCGCCCAGCTCATCCAATTCCTGTGTAGTCATTCCAACACGTACATTACGTTTCATTTCTTTAATCGTCGAAGCCACGATATGGCCAATTTCCTTAAGTCTATCTATGTCATTCTGCGAATCTACGGTCATAAAACAAACCTCCATTATTTATATTTATTGTAATACACTATACTCTGTAACTCTCCACATTCCAAGATCTCGCCAAAAGGCGATAACGACCTCTTTAGCCTTTCATTTAGTTTGCGTAATTATTATTATGTAAACTAAATGATTATTTTCTTCTTTAGAATCTCTTGAAGGAAAACCCACCTTTTCATAACAAAACACCTAAATATGATGATTATCATGAAAATAGAGTAGATATCTCCGGTTTTGTTGTTATGAATTTTTCATATGATGTATTTTTATACTACTGTCACGAGACATTGATCATTAATTATTTTGCATAATAGGTCGCGTCGTGATATAGTCATGTTATGACATATTCCATTGTGACATATATTATTATAATAACAAGACAGCAAGACTAAAGGAGTGATCGTCGTGGACATGATTGAAAAGGTACTGAAAAAATATGTACCCATGACAGAAACAGCATTTTATATTCTCCTCTCCTTAACAAAACCACTTCATGGATATGGAATTGTTAAACATGTAGAGGAAATTTCGAGATCACGGATTCGATTAGGATCTGGTACGGTTTACGGAACGCTAACAAAAATGCAGAAAGATGGGATTATTACTGTATTTGCTGATGAGGAGCGAAGAACCGTTTATGAAATTACAGAAACCGGAAAAAAGTTAATCACGGTTGAGATAAATAGACTCAAAGAGCTTCACCAGAACGCGTTAAAATACGAGGAGGATTTTAATGATTAAACAAGTATTTAGACCCTTCTGGAGCTATGATGTAAACAAAACAGAAGCATGGCTCTCGTCTATGGCGGAAAAGGGTTATTATTTGGTGAAATTGAATCGAGGCACGCGTTATTTCTACTTTATAAAAGGCGATCCTAAGAGAATAACCTATCGTATAGGGTTCAATAAAATGCACAGTGATTCACTGTCAAAGGCTTTATTAGATGATGGTTGGAACAAGGTTTGGCAAAGCGGGCATTGGTATGTACTGTCGAATGAACATTCTTTTGAACAAATAAAGACCTCCCCTGTTCGTGAGGGAATCATCAAACATAATAGAGTGATTATGTACATTTTCGGTAGTGTTTTAATATATATGACCACTATGGCTATCTTTTTTGTTACTATAATTAGCTTAGTTATGTTTTCCCAGGATGAACCCATAAGAGTTGGTGAACAAGTTGGTAGAAGCCCCTATTGGTTTTTAACATATCTATATGCGATCCCTTCATTATCCCTTTGGATTCTTAGTATCTATTCTGTTGTCAAAATCAATAAAACCAACAAGAAATTACGAAGTGAAAACGTACAACAAAACAATCCTCATGAGATGAATTCAGATGAAAGAAGAATAAGTAAAGCTGAAAAAAAACAGTTGAAACGTTCAGGTCAAATGATTGTTAAACGAAGGTTTGGCTGGATGTATGCTCCGGATAAGCTTGAGCAGTGGCTAGAAACCATGGAAGAACAAGGTTATAACCTTTATCGTATGAGCAGAACAGGAACCGTTTTTCATTTTATAGTAGGTCGCTCACGCAAAGTAAGTTATTGTGCTGATTTTCAAAATATTGCCGATAAAAGCTACAATGACATACACATAGATTCAGGCTGGAAGAGCGTATTTATTTCTAATTCACATTTTCAAAAATGGACCCTATGGAGCCGTGAATATTCAGACGACGAAGCACGACCACAGATTTACAGTGACAAATCACATCATGTAAAACATGCAAGACGCATAGCAATCTCCTATACATGTATATTTCTTCCTTTGATCATCGTTTATATTTTTAATATGGGTATAAATATGGAATTGAGGTTGGATAACAAAATAGGTACCCTGCAAATGTTGAGCATGATTTCACTTACCCTTGCTATCCTCACCATGGGTTCATATTTGATCAGAACATGGCTGTATTGCATGCGTCTTAGAAAACGTTATGACTACAATTTGTAAGGAGTGGATATTATTGAACGATCATGATTTACCCCCAGAAGTCATTGAAAAATATTCTACACCTCGTGGTGAAATCCAGCTACAGCGTAGAGGTCAATATTTTGAGATCATTAGTAACGGTACATTTCTTATGGCCACTTATAACGGTGAATCTGAGAAGCTTCTCATTAGCGAACCTCTGAAACGCAGCGATCACCCTAGTCACATTCTTATCGGAGGACTGGGTGTAGGGTTTAGCTTACAAGAAGCCCTTAAAGACCCTCGTGTAGAGCAAGTGACTGTGCTTGAAATCGAAGAAACCATTATTCAATGGAATCGAACCCTCTTATCTGCGGTATCAGAAGAATCTTCTTTTCATCCAAAAAGTAACATCATACATGCCGATTGCCTTGTGTGGTTAGCAGAGCATGATGATAAGTTCGACCTGATCTGTTTAGATATCGATAATGGTCCTGATTGGAATGTGTATGCTACGAATGAATCGCTCTATAGCGACTATGGCCTGTCCCTACTTGCTCGGCATTTGCAACCGGATGGATATCTATCTTTCTGGAGTGCAACGTCATCCCCAGAATTTGTGGATAGACTGAAATGTCATTTTCAACTCGTCGATATTCTGTATGTCCCTCAAGATCGTGGAGAGCCAGATGTTATTTTTCTCACTAAGGGTCCGATCACACAGTAACCTTAAGAATTGAAATATTGACTTAAATTGCCCTGCTCTGGGTGAATGATCTGTCTAAATTGCCCGTCGGTGTAATCTCTAATCACTTTCTGCCAAAAGACTTGCGCCGGCGCGTTACTTTTCACTTGAGTCACTTTCCAACTGCCTTTAAACTGACGAAAAAGCTCGTGCGCTGCCCATGTTCCAACTCCACCCCGACGATACTTCTTCATAATGAAAAACTCTGTCATATAATAGTTACTTTCTGCACTGTTGTGGTATTTATCAATTAATGCGAATCCCGCCGGTCTATTCGATACCTTAAATAAATATACAGTCTTGTCGTCCCCACTACTCCAGTAAGAATCTAGTTCTGGATAAGCTGGAAATAACCCATTGGTATTAACATCGATATTCAGATACTGTGTGAAATCATACAAGTAGAACTGCATCAAATGATCAATAACCTCTCTGCGCTCCATTGGAACTCTTTCTAGCCTCATATCCATATTTACCACCTCTTCAGATCTCATCTTTATCTCAGTAGAACCCTCATCATATAACCTTATCTTACTACGCCTAATGTATACGCCGACTTCACTGTACTATACAGGGCAGTTCCTCTCTCAATATGGTAGAATGAATAGAGAATCCTAACCAGCAAGAGGTGATGTCCATGAATATTCAGAAAGAAAGCGATCGCGTAAAATTAGATGGAAAAATACTTGGCATGCCTTGGTTTGTGCAGCAATTTATCGATTACAAGTTACCTGACCTATCTCCCTCTACCCTACTTGAGTATGTGCGAGATTACCAAACCTTCTTCAATTGGTTACGAGGAGAATTACTCTCTGAAGCTGACCATCATACCAAGATTACGCTTCAAGAACTTGAAATGTTACGTATGGAAAATATCGTGAGCTATAGGCTTTATTTAACGACTCGCCGTGAAGGTGCCAACAGTAGAGTAACCATATCTCGCAAGTTATCCTCACTTCGTTCGTTGTTTCATTATTTGAGTCAAATTGCTGAAGATGAAGACTTCTACCCGCTTCTCAAGCGCAATATTATGGCCAAAGTCGAAGTTAAACGTACACATAAGCCTAAGGATACGGCCGCGAAACTTAAAGGTAAAATACTAGAGGATGAAGAGATATTTGAATTTATAGCCTACATTTACGAAGGTTATGGTGTTGATATCGCTAGCAACAAGCAAGCTCTCTATTCCTACGAGCTGAATAAGGAACGTGATGCTTGTATTGCGAGTCTCATCTTGAACTCTGGTCTACGCGTCTCTGAGATCGTCAATTTGAATCTGGAGGATTTAGACTATAACAACAAGCTATTATACATTTTTCGTAAAGGTAACAATGACGAGACCTACAAATCACCCGTATATTTCCGCGAACAAGCGAAAGACGATCTAACCCTATACCTTGACCTACGACAAAGCAGATATAAAGCTCCGAAAAAGGAGAAAGCGCTCTTCTTAACGATCCCGAACGGTCAGTATGAAGGAAAACGTATGACCAAACGTGCCATTCAAGCCATGATTATTAAATATGCTCAACGGTTCGGTAAACCTTTTCTTACGGTTCATAAACTACGTCATTCTTTTGCTACCGATTATTATTTACAGAATGATATCTATAAAACCAAGGAGCAGTTAGGACACGCTTCTACCGAAACCACTGAGGTCTATGCCCATCTTACAGACAAAACGATGTCCGAGGCCATTGAACGTCGCAGTGAGCCTTAATTTATGCCTGATCACCCTTAGCTTAGAATGGGAGAGTGGCATCTACCAGAGTAGATAGATCTCTAACCTCCATGTGTTGTGATACGCGAGTTGTGATACGCGAAGCGTTCCTTTGTCGGTCATGATCACAGGCTGTCAACTCACTCGTCATTCACCCTTTATGTTCCGTCTTCAACACTATTATGGTTACCTTCACACCTGCTTTGAGGCCCTCTTGAGCAGGTGGAACAATAATGAAACAGTCACTATCTTTAATGGTAATCATCACCCCTGACTCATCTACACCCGTTGGAGTAGCAAACACAACACCCTCTCGAACTTGGATCTTAGCGCGCACGAATCTTGTAAAAGAGTTAATCTTATCGTAATCTGCACCTAAGGTTGCTGTCCACTCCGGTAAATATGGGTTAGGATCTAACATCATCATCCGAATACTAGGTCTCACAAACAATTCAAACCCTACAAAACAAGCACCAGGATTACCTGAGAGAGCAAACAAACATTTGCCATCTTTAATGGCTGCTGTCGATACGCTACCTGGACGCATGGACACTTTGTTATATAGCATCGTTACGCAATCTGTTCGTACTAAATCTCCCATAATATCATAGTCACCAACAGATACTCCACCACTTGTGACGACCATATCATATTCCATGAGCGCTTCTTCCACTTTACTTTGAGCTAAGGAGAGATCATCCATAATAGCATCAAGAATCACAGGTTCTCCACCTGCCTCAAGCACCTGAGAAGCAATCATATATGTATTACTATTACGAATTTTCCCTGGTTGGAGTGGTTCATCTATCTTCAACAACTCAGATCCAGTTGAGAAAATAGCAACCCGTGGGCGTCTATACACCTCTACCCGATGAATACCGAATGTTGCCAGCACAGATATTTCACCCGCTTCAATGGTATCCCCTTGTTTCAGAATTTCTTCTTCCGCCTGCAGTTCCAAACCGATCGGAGTAATACTGCTTCCCTGCTCTATATGTGTTGATAGTCCCGCCCAGGTTATTCCGTTCTTCTCACGAAGTTCAACCTTCTCAAACATGATTACAGCATCCGCACCTTCGGGAACCTGAGCTCCTGTCATAATACGTGCGGTTGTGCCAGGTGCAATCATCTTGTTTGATACAGTACCACAAGGTATGTCATCAATAACTTCAAGCCATACAGGTAGTTCGGAGCTGCATTGAATAGTATCCGTTGAGCAAATCGCATAACCATCCATCATGGAACGACGAAACGCTGGATAAGGATGCGGTGCCCTAATGGTCTGAGCCAACGTTCGTCCATGACTTTCTTGTAAATCTACACTTTCAATCTCAATAGGATGTATGTGTGAAGCAATCAAGTTCTGCGCTTCTCTAACCTTGATCGCTTTACGATTAAATTTAGAATGCTCTAATGAATGTACCAAGTTGTAACCTCCCCAGATTTGCTAAAGATTCTTGTTGATAACGTTGCTACTTCATTTATAGCAATAACCTAACAGAATGGCAACTTAGATGAGAGCACCGACACTCCCTAGATACAATAAAAAGCAGCATACGAAAGTTAATTACCTTCGCACACTGCTCTTGTTTATAGCGTGAACCACATTCTATCGTCGACCTCGCCTGCTGATCTTCCCCGAACCTATCCGCGTCTTAGGCTTCGTAATCGACCTCTTCGGAGAACTAAATATCGATCCCCCATCACTCTTACCTCTGGTTATACTTCCACCCTTAGAATCAGAGCCACTCGAGTTACGACTAAATATACTTCCACCTGTTCCGGCACTATCTGTGCTACTGCTCTTACCACGTCGTGTAATCCATCCTTTTTTCTCAACGGTCAGAGGTGGTGCTATCTTCTTATCATTCGCTGTAGGGGCACGGTATGTTCCCTGCTGCGGCTTATAGACATCCTTACTAGAATATCCGCGATAAGAACCCGAGCCTCCCAAAGAATCGAATAAATTACCTAATATACTCGCCGTAATATATCCCTGTAAAAAGCTAGAACTATAATTCTTCTGAACATATTCTTTCGAATCCACTTCGATTAGTGTATCTTCTTTATTATCTGGATCCTGTTGCAAATGATACCATTTGTCACTGTACACTAGGAACATCCGCTCGGAGTCTTCCTGTGAAATCTGATCTGGTGTCTTCTCGTCAGATAATCCTGTAGCTACTTCAGGTACAGTCTGACCAGCTGCACGATACACATACGATGTTGCACTTCCATCCTCATTTACGGATTCAAGCGGATAAGTATCTTTAACATTTGGTGCTCCACATCCACTTAGCAATGAAATTAGGAGACTCAGTACCAATAACAGCTTAATTGTAAGAAAAGAAGATTTCTTCACTTGTTTCACTCCTAGGTCGCTCGAATGACTTTGACATCTGCTGGTATCACATCTTCACCTTCATACATCATGAACCGGCCATTCTGCCATTCGATCCGCAAGAGAAAATTATCATCGGACTGATACTGCCATACATGCTGCTCTCCATCTTGCAGGAAAGGCACTCTTCCTTTCACAAGGACGTTCCCTTCATACTCTTCCTCTAAGTGATATGACTTGTCGTCTAAATCTAAGATAGATGGAACCTCCGCGGGATTATCTAATCTACCATCAATAGGATTGTATAGAGCGTACTGTACTCTTTCTCTTTCCTCGATATGAAGATAGGCGATATGTTGTCCGTCCTGCAAAGTCAACACGACGGCGTTACGCCCCCGGTTATGAACCCTACCTACCACTTCATAAGTAACAAGTGAAACTTCGCAAATATCGGTAGGGTTAAGTTTCAACATACTCTTTTCTTGAATGGGTGGTTCTGATTTCGAGAACAAATTTCCAATTCTTTTGAATATACTCATACGTTATGACTCCTCGCGTACCATACTTTAGAAATTGACAGATGATCAAACCAAGTGTAATAGAACTTGACAATCCGTTTTATAAACAAGCTGTAATAATAAGTGCTCCTACAATATGCAGTGAACCTGCAAATAAACCATATCCCACTTTACCTTGCTGTGTTCCTAAATCAAGCTCCAAGTTTGCCCATGCTCTAAGAATAAGACGCGCAATACTTTCAAGTATAAGAAGGATGATAAAAGAAACAATCGAAACTACAATGGCATCCATTAATACATTCGAAGTTGAGATGGATTCAGATAAAATATATCCCTGTGCAAACAGCTTCATAACCATACGTGTGGTGACGGCCATATTGCCAGCTTTCACTTCTTCAAAGTCCTTATACCGCGTAAACATTGAATCCACAAACATGAGTATAAATAGAAGAACCGCACCTACACCCGTCCAGACCAATACACCTAAAATATTAAAGTCCATCTAACTGCCTCCACATTCATCATGAAATACATCCCTAGCTTCATTCCATATAAAAGCGAAGGAGATCTAATGACTAAGATGTCTCCTTCGCTAAGAACAAGTTATGTGATTGGTTGTTATGTTATTACTTATTCCTTGTTATCATATTGCTTCAAGAGGTTCGCTAGTTCGTCTTCAACAGCTTGATCTTTGCTTAGGTTCTCAAACTCAGCATCTAGCGACTTTTCACTAGAAGCCAATTCATTACTTGCTTCGGCTTGAGCCTCCATATGAAGCATCTTATCTTCCATACGTTTCAGTCCACTGGCAGCTGAATCTGTACTGAAGCCTGTCATGGCTTTGTTAATTTCAGTCTGAGCTTTAGCAGCATTATAACGAGCTACTAACGTCTCGCGCTTGTTCTTCATTAATGTTAATTGCTTACGCATCTCATCTAACTTACCACGTAGGTTGTCTGCTGATGCTTTGTTCTGATCATAACTTGTTTTGTACTCTGCCATCTTGACCTCAGCAGCTTTCTTCTCTTCTAAAGCACGACGAGCAAGATCAATATTTTGAGCTTTGGCAGCTGTATGTGCTTGTTGTTCACGTTTGTTGACAAGCGCTTCTTGCTCTTCAAAAAGCTGTTTAAACTTCTTCTCAATTGCAATTTGCGCTGCGACTGCTTTCTCAGCATCTTCTAAATCTTCATGCATATCTCGAATATATTGATCCGTCATTTTAATTGGATCCTCAGCTTTATCAATAATGCTGTTAATATTCGACATCGTTAAATCGCGTAATCTTTTAAACATAGACATAATTTGTTTCCTCCTAGAGTTAGTTAATACTTCTTGATATGGTTTACGCACGAAAATAAAGAATGTTTCAACATTTCAACATTATACTAAGTAAATTTCTTCAATTTCGTTGTTATGCATTTAGTACCCGCTGTAAATACTCCTCCATTAAGTTATCAACTGAGGATACAACGGCATTAATCTGCTCTTTGGTTATATCATCATAATGTATTCCCGCTGCTACAGTAACCGTTCTACCTAATGCAGTTGCTGCTATACGTGCGCATTTCTCTACCAGCCGATGCTCTTCATGTGCTGGAACTCTAGAAGTCTGTACCTCAATCCCCTCAGTTCCTACATAAGCAGTGGCAACAGCTCCAATATGAGCTACTCCTCCTGTAATAATCAATAAGGTATCTCGGCCTACTGGAACTTCTACTAAAGTGATATCACCCGGATTATAGAGTTGCAACTTATCTCCGCCTTTCTATAGAGAAATGGTCATCATTCTATTCTATAGGATTCCGCGGATTTCGTCCAAATTGTTAATGTTCTCCTCTTGCATAAATTGAATTAATTCTTCAACAAGCTGCTCACCTGCTCGTAAATTCATGAAGTTATATGTCCCCACCTGAACGACAGAAGCTCCTGCCATAATGAATTCGATCATATCGGTTGCTGAAGTGATCCCACCCATGCCCATGATGGGAATTTCTACGTGCTTAGCCACTTGATGAACCATTCTTAGGGCAATCGGCTTGATCGCTGGACCGGAAAGCCCCGCATATACATTATTAAAAACGCTGGCACGACGACGTACATCAATCTTCATACCTGAAATCGTATTGATGAGCGAAATCGCATCTGCACCCTCATCTTCACACATCACAGCCATATCCACTAAATCTTCTGCATTAGGAGACAATTTCACAGTTAGGGGGAGTCTCGTTGCCTGTCTAACGGATCGGACGACCTCTCTAGCTGCTACTGTTTTCACACCATAAGCAATCCCGCCTTCTTTGACGTTAGGACAAGAAATATTCAGTTCAATCATATCTACTGCTTGTCTACCAAGCATTTGTCTTCGATCATGATCTTGCTGAATTAACATCGCCCCTTGAACATAATCATCCAGCGTATTACCTCCCAGATTAGCAATTCTTACGGTATCGAGAGACTCCCACTCGTTACATTCATGCTCTAGGAAATAAGGTATACCTGGATTCTCAAGTCCCACGCTGTTCAGCATTCCCGACGCTGTCTCATAGACACGTAGACCTTCATTGCCCGCTTTGGGATGTAAGGTAAGTCCTTTACCACTGATGCCACCTAACTTAGAAATGTCGTAAATCTTCCCGTACTCTCTCCCGAAACCAAATGTACCCGATGCCATGACTAGAGGATTCTTGAAAGATATCCCCGCTACATTGCAAGTTAAATCAATCATGGAATGTCACCTCCTGAGCTTCAAACACTGGACCCTCTGTGCATGCCTTTTTACGACCATCCAGGCAAGAGACGGTGCAGACAAGACATGCCCCAATCCCACATGCCATTCGATTCTCAAGCGAAATATACACCTTAGCTCGGCGACTAGACTGAAAGTATTTCGTCTGTACAGCCCGCATCATCGCGTGTGGTCCACAAGCCATAATCGTGTCATACTGCTCGAAATCGACATCATCAACTACAATCCCACCCACATTAATATGTAGAGAACTTGTAAGTTTACTGAAGGCATCCTGCAAATAAGCTTCTGTACTGAATCCAAGATAAATATCTGAATTTATTTGCTGCGCACAGTAGTAGAATGGGGCTATACCAATCCCACCGCCAATGAGCGCCACTCGTCCCTCTGCAACAGGAAATCCATTTCCAAAAGGCCCTTCCAGCTGTAGGGTATCACCTGAACGCAATGAAGCTAAGAGAGCCGTTCCTTCTCCAACAACCTGATACAGAAACTCTATACTTTCATCATCCTTATTAAATATGCTAATGGGTCTAGAGAGTAACGGGTAATGACCCCAAGCGCGTAACATATAGAATTGTCCCATGCTGCCTTCATAATTGCCTTCTACTCGTAACAAGTATACTTGTTCCGCTACTTTTACGTTGGATACTACCTTTCCCATATCTATAAACCTCCCATAGTAAACAATCCACTCTATTATGGCTTGACACTTTTATCAATGATAAAAAATTGATAATTAAGCTTCTTTAAACATGCCTTATCATATAGAAGTGGTCTGTGACTTTTTTCACTATAGTCGTGATGAGAACGCTCTCAGACGACAAATTTCGTCTCTTCACTCTATCCTCATTAGATCGGAAGCATATCTCGAGATTCTGCCTTCGGTTTACATGCTTTACAAACTCCTACTACCATTCCATTATCACTTGCGTAGAAAGTTAATTTGCTATTTTTTCTGCAATAGGTACATCTCTGTAACCCCCGCTTGCTATCCCTCTTCTGAAACTTAATGACATTTCCGCTCGGTTTCCTAGTTCTTGACCTAACGGATAATAACAAAACTAGTACAATAATGAACACAAAGATCGCTAACCAGATTAGTTTCACTGAGAACTCCCCTCCTTGACCCTATTTATTTAAATAAACCATGCTAAAGTTATCGTATTTGATGATCTGCATGGGCCTATGTCTCAAGCAAGTTCTGATTACAATTTAGAACCTTCATTATATCATCTAACTTCACGAAATAAATAAAGAACTACTTGATGTGTATAAGCATAATTCATACTCCATTCGGACATAACAAAAGAGATATTGGCCAACCAACCTTACATAACAAAGGAGATCATCAATTATGCTGAAAAGGTTACTTATATGTATAGTTCTTCTTTTTTCTATGTGTGAAGTGACTTTTGCATTGTCCATTTTACCTAATTCCTCGCCACCCCTGTCTCCAGAACAACCTGACACTTCAGTACCTGCTAACTCCGCAGGCGTCAAACCATCAGCTAGAGATAAGCAGATATCATCCTTAGCACAGCTATATCATAAATACCCTGAGACCATAAAAACAAGGGGAGAAAGAATTAAACAAATTGCTCTTACTTTTGACGACGCGCCTGACTCTAGATTTACAGCACAAGTGTTGGATGTGTTAGACAAACACCATGTAAAGGCAACCTTTTTTGTCATTGGTGAACGGGCTAAGAAGCATCCTGAGCTTGTGGCTCGAATGAATCGAGAAGGTCATTCTATCGGTAATCACTCGTATAATCATCCACAATTCAGTAAAATATCGTTCGATAGCTTTCAAGATCAGATTCTAAAGACAGAACAGATCATCCATCAAATCGTGGGGTACAGCCCTCGACTCATTAGACCACCCTACGGTGATATCACAGAATCCCAGCTGAAATGGGCTAAAGCACATGGATATAAAATAATTAATTGGAACGTGGACTCCTTAGATTGGAAGGGTCTTAGTAAAGAAGAGGTCAAGAAAAACATCCTGTCCTCTGTTGGTCCTGGCTCCATTATTCTTCAGCATGCAGGTGGTGGAGAAGGTTCCGATCTTAAAGGTAGCATTGAAGCTCTGCCTGAGGTCATTCAAGAACTAAGAGATAAAGGTTATACATTCGTTCTGGTTGCCGATATGCTTCATATTTCGATGAGTAAAGAAAAGACAACTTCACCGTCCTTAAAGAGAGAGTGAGTGTGTCTGTAAGGAATATTAGCCGTTAGAGAAACTTCATGTTATAAAAAGAGCCGCTCTCGAACGATCGAGAGCGGCTCCTAAAAATCAATATTTATTTGATAATATACAACTCAACATTTTGATATCCAAAATCACGAACAGTAGCTTGACTTCCAGGGATAAAAATATCAATCCGATGTCCCTTTATAGCTGAGCCAACATCTTTGGCTGTAGCCACAAATGCTTGTTTAGGGAGACCCGCATGATTATGTCCCGTTACTAACACTTTAGTGCCTAAAGGGATAATACTTGGATCTACAGCTAGAGTACCCAATTTCAGTGGATTACCGAAATAATCAACTGCGCCCCATTTCCCATTCTCGCTAGCAGCAGCTGAATACGCTGATGCTTTTACATTGATCGTCTTAGAATAGTTAAATACTTTGCCCCATGCTTCGACCTTACTATCTTCGGGTATAACATTAAGAAGGCTTGTT
This sequence comes from Paenibacillus sp. DS2015, assembly GCF_050433705.1. Classification (NCBI taxonomy): domain Bacteria; kingdom Bacillati; phylum Bacillota; class Bacilli; order Caryophanales; family Paenibacillaceae; genus Paenibacillus; species Paenibacillus sp. DS2015. The sequence continues at coordinate 69,393 of NZ_JBNPWS010000008.1, forward strand.
GTTGAAACTTGCTTCGCTGTGATTGGAGTCGCTGCAGAAGCTACAGATTGCTTAACCACTGTACTAGATGTTGGAATGCTAAGGTTCATACCTTCATAAATATTCGTAGCACTTACCTTAGGGTTAGCTTGAATCATCTTGTTTAAATCCACCTTGTATTCCTTTGTGAGACTATAAAAAGTATCTCCAGCGGTTGCGACATGAATCTGATCTGCGTGAACGGGAGCCACTTGCATTGCTGCTGAAATGCCTATAATGGCTGTCATTATTTTGATAGTAGAAAATTTCTTCATAGTTCCTCCTTATTTTGCCTGCGGAGTTAGCTGTCGGATTCGGATTAGGAAGTTCACCCTACACGCCCTATACGCGCGATTCACCCCAAGGAATCAGGAATAGCGATCAATCATCGTCCTGCGTTCCATCAATAAAGTCCCCCACACTTTTCCTTAATCAAAAAGTTTTGGCATGTATGAATATATCACAACTTTGTAACTATTACACATGAAATTGTTACCATTTTGATATTTATTTTTGTTTTTATTATTTTTTCTGTAGAATTTCATATACTAATTCGAGTGTATTATTCATTGTTTACACTGAGCTGATCATATTTAACATAGATTTTACAATTGTACATACCTAAATATAGTAGAATATTATTGAAACTAAATAACATATTGATTGACCTGTTGGGGGCACTATGATGGAAGAACAGAAAACAATAAACCGTACAACGACGTCCGTATACTTAAATCGTGATTTAAGCTGGGTTGAATTTAACTGGCGCGTTCTTCAAGAAGCACAGGATGCAGATCACCCGCTTCTAGAAAGAGCCAAATTTCTAGCCATTGTCTCGACAAATTTAGATGAGTTCATGAGCGTTCGCGTGGCTGGCATTCAAGATCAGATTAAGGCCGGTTATACTAAAAAGGATTTTACAGGTTATACACCCTCAGGATTATACAAACGCCTGATGAAACGAGTATCCAAAATGATTAGCGAGCAATACCGGACTTTTCGTGATATTTCACGACAATTAAGTAAAGAGGGAATCGTTTTTTCTAGCTATGAGGATTTGACCGCCGCTCAAAAACAAGCTATGGAACAATATTATCAAGATATCATCTTCCCTGTGTTAACACCTATGGCCGTTGACCAGAGTCGACCCTTTCCGCTTGTTCATAGCCAATATGTATATTTGTCAGTTGTGCTTAATCGACAAGAGAGTACCGAAGAAGATCCCTACTTCGCCATATTACAAATTCCATCTAATCTTGCGAGATGTATTCCACTACCTCATCGTACAAACAGCAAGAAGCGCCAATTCATTTTTATAGAAGAGGTCATCAAGCAGCATATTCATACTTTGTTTAGTGGATATGATCCCGTAGCGGTTCATGAGTTCCGGATAACACGTAATTCTGATCTCACGATTGATGAGGAAGGTGCCGAAGACTTGCTAGAGGAGATTGAGAAGGAACTCCGTAAACGTAGATGGGGAGCGCCTGTCCGGATGGAGGTTCAAAAAGGGATTCACCCTTATGCACTAAGTCAACTCCAAACAGAATTTGAAATTACTGATTTCATATTTGATATTGAAGGTCCTTTAGATCTCAGCTTTCTCCGAAATTTCGTGGGTTCGTTGAAAGGTTATCCTAAATTAATCTATGCACCTATTGAGCCCGTATATCCACCCGAATTTGAAGAAAATGAAGACTTTTTCCAAGTTCTCCATGAACGTGACGTTCTTGTCTATCATCCTTATGAATCTTTTGAATCCGTGACAGATTTCATCATTCAAGCTTCTGAGGATGAACATGTCATGGCGATTAAGATGACCCTGTATCGTGTGAGTGGTAACTCACCCTTGATTCAAGCCCTAGCTCTCGCGGCTGAATCAGGGAAACAAGTGACGGTCGTAGTGGAACTAAGAGCCCGATTTGATGAAGAGCGTAATATCGCTTGGGCTCGAAAACTTGAGAAATCAGGATGTCATGTTGTTTATGGTTTAGTGGGTCTAAAAACGCATGCGAAGATCACACTCGTCGTCCGTCAGGAAGGCAGTGAATTACGTCGATATGTCCACGTAGGTACGGGGAATTATAATGATAGTACCGCTAAGGTGTACACGGATTTAAGCCTGTTCACTTCCAATCACCTTATTGGTCTAGATGCGTCTGAGTTATTCAACCAAATCACCGGTTACTCAAGTAATCATGAGTGGGACGCTATTACTGTAGCTCCATCGAACATGAGTAATACCCTCTCCATGCTTATGCAGAGAGAAGCCGAACATGCTACAGCAGGTAGACCTGCAAAAATCATCGCCAAGATGAACTCACTATCTAACCAAGAAATGATTGACGAGCTGTATGACGCATCACAAGCCGGCGTTCAGATCGATCTGATTATACGTGGGGTGTGTTGTCTTCGTCCTGGAGTCCCTAACTTGAGTGAGCGTATTACGGTTCGAAGTATTGTAGATCGGTTTCTAGAGCATACGAGGATCTATTATTTTGAGAATGGGGGTAACCCGGAGCTCTGGATCTCTAGTGCAGATTGGATGACACGCAATTTAACTAGACGAATTGAGTTAATGTGTCCTGTCTACGATGATCATATCCGAAATTTAATTGTCCAAATTCTGGATCTATCCCTTAAAGATAATGTGAAGGCTAGATTTCTACAAAATAATGGAAACTATGAATTCAAAAACAAAGAACTAGCCCCCTTTAGGAGCCAGTTCGAAGCCATGGATGTTATCAAGTGGAAGGAAAGTCTATCTTCAATTTCAGATTCCATGCACTCTTAAACACTTTCATAGCACTTTCCATTTCTTCTTGTTCAATCCATGTCTCCGCATCGCTAATGACAGTAAGATGAAAGGTTTTGTTAACAACATTAGCTTGAATGGATTGAACCACTTGTGTCTCACTCTGATCTAGCGCAATACCTAGTTGCACCAGTGATCCTAATTTATGGATCCATTCTTCGTCGGAAGCCAGCAATATGTCCTTATATTCATGGGACAATTTCTGCTTCCGACTTTTTGTGTTATAAGAAGCAATTAGCGCGCACAGAATGATCTCTCGATGAGTCAGACCTCTAATGGAAGCATTCATCAGCCAATAATGAGTATGCCGATTATATTGATAATAATTAATATGTCCTCCTATCTGGTACAACATCGATGAGACATATAATAGCTTTTGGTGTTCTTCGAGCTGTCTGTCATCCTGTAGCGCCCTATAGAGCACCTGAACAAGTCCATACACATGATCCAAGTGCTTTCTTGATACTTCAGCTTCAAAAGTCAGTAAGGTGTTAATACTGTACTCTAGCGCGCTAGACTTCACCGCTCCCACAGGATCTATCAGATCATGCAGCATACCCTCGCGCAGTCCCTCTCCACTAATAAGACATCGATTGGCTTGGATGTAATGATATACGGTATGAAATATGATAAGTCCAGAAACGATAATGTCCGCTCTATTCTTTGAAAGTCCATCCACAAGCTTACGTTTCTCGAATGGCATGCTTGGAAGCAGCTCATACATGTCATTTACTTGTTCTGTATCCATCACATAGTTATGCGAATTAGGCATTGTATAATGGCGATTTTTTTGATCTATTTTTCCTAATGACCGGATGGTTCCGCCTAGTCCAAACACAGGTAAATCCGGACTCGATGTCATCCAATCGTTCTGTCGCAGTTTCTCGAGCACATAGGAACGTAATTCATGGATTTGTTCCTCGCTCCAGTTTCCATCATTACCAAATTCAACGTTCGTATTGACGGCTCCAAAAGGAAGTGAAATACTATCCTGGTACCTACGATTCTGAAATAGCGTAATTTCGGTACTTCCCCCACCAATATCAATAACAAAGCCATCTTGTATGTCAAAAGAATTAATAACACCTAGGAATCCAAAATAGGCTTCTTCTTTACCTGTAATGATCTTAATGTCAATCGACGACTCTCTGGAGAGAAATTCAATGATTTCAGTAGCGTTAGGTGCATTTCGAATGGCTGCTGTCGCTCCTGCACGGATCTGTTTGACCTCAAAAGTCGTACAGACACGCTTAAACTGTTTAAGAATTGGAATAATGGACCACAGCGCCTCTTCTTCCAATCGCCCCTCAGCTGTAATCTTTTCACTTAAGCGAGCTGCCTGTTTGCTTTCTTTGATCACTTTATAGCCCCCTTCGGGGGTCGTATCATAAATAACTAATCGAATAGAATTGGAGCCGATATCGATAATTCCGATCCGGTATGGTTTAACGATCATTTAGGCGTACTCCTTAAGTTTTAGTAGTAGAATTTACTTGGACAAGGTAGCATATGTTTCACTGTATTGTAGCAGTGATTGCCTAACGGAACAATGATATGAATGTGACGCAATTTCGCGAAAAATAAAATGCACCCTATTCGTAAGAATGAATGGTCAGTGTATCTTCCATACATCCCTACGTTTGAATGGGTGCATTTTGAAATTCAATTAATATGTTTAATTATAAACGTTATGAAGTGTGGATTTTATAGTACTTTGCTCAGGAAGTCTTGGGTTCTTACATTCTTAGGATTCCCAAAAAGTTCTGCAGGCGTGCCCTGCTCAACTATGTTTCCTTCGTCCATGAATATAATTCGATCCCCTACCTCACGTGCAAAACCCATCTCGTGTGTAACGATGATCATGGTCATACCCTTGTCTGCCAGCTTCTTCATTACTTCTAACACTTCTCCGACCATTTCTGGATCTAGGGCAGAGGTAGGTTCATCAAATAGCATGACATGAGGCTGCATTGCTAATGCTCGCGCAATCGCCACCCGTTGTTTCTGTCCACCAGATAATTGATTTGGATAAACATCCTTCTTATCCGCTAGTCCTACAGTTAGTAATAAGTCTTGCGCGATCTTATCTGCTTCAGCTGCAGACTGTTTTTTAACCGTTTGTGGTGCGAGTGCGATATTCTGACCTACCGTCTTATGAGGAAAGAGATTAAATTGTTGGAACACCATCCCCATTTTCTCACGTGTTACATTAATGTTGTGTTTAGGAGCAGTTATGGACTCCCCTTCAAACAATATTTCGCCAGATGTAGGCGTTTCAAGTAGATTGAGGCATCTCAAAAAGGTGCTTTTACCGGAACCTGAGGGTCCAATGACCACCACAACTTCACCTTTAGTAATCTCAATATCAATACCTTTTAGAATTTCTAATTTACCGAATGATTTATGAAGACCCTTAACGTTTATCACTAGCACTCCACTTCCTTTCTACAATGCCTAGCAGCTTAGACAAGGTAAACGTCATAATGAAATATATAGCTGCTGCGATAATAAATGGACTAAGACCTTTATACGTAATGTTCTTAATGATTTGCGCTTGATACATAAGTTCCGCCATACCAATCACGGATACAATGGATGATTCTTTAATAATGGTAATAAATTCATTCCCGATGGCGGGAAGAATGGATTTAAATGCTTGCGGTAAAATGATATGACGCATCGTAGCGCCACGGTTCATCCCAAGTGAGCGAGCCGCTTCCATTTGTCCACGATCCACACCTTGAATACCCGCTCTGAAAATTTCAGCGAGATAAGCTGAACTGTTAATGGATAGTGTGATCATACCTGATTGCAGAGGTGATAGATTAATACCTAGTGTCAACGCCAGACCGTAGTGAATGATCATGAGTTGCACCAGCATCGGTGTACCTCTTAATATCTCAACATAAGTTGTTCCTATAAATTTCACGATACGAATGTCATTCATACGCATCAGCGCAATAAATAACCCAATAATGAAACCAAATATAACACCTAGCGCAGATAATAGTAACGTATATCCTACACCCATAGCATAATAGCTACGGTATTTCCAAAAGATTGAGAATATATTTCCCTCCACTTGCTTATCGGCGGCTAGAAGACTAGCCTCTTTTACCATCCGCTCAATATCACCATCTTGCGTTAATCGGGCAAGTGTTTCGTTAACGGTGGTTAGCAGCGTATCGTTACCTTTACGAATACCTATCGCTGCCTGTGCTTCAGAATCCTCTGGAACGGCTCCAGAAAGTACTGTGTCGGAATCCAGGTAACCCACGGCTACTGTATCCTCCAAGATTACGGCATTCACTCGATTCGTTTCTAATTGCATCATCAGATCTGGAATTCTGTCCAATGATGTTAGCTGAGCCCCAGGTATAGTTAGGCCAATTTCTTCCTGAATCGATCCTTTTTGTGCACCAATCTTCTCATTCTCAAGATCTTTCATTGTAGAATACTTATCTTGATCCTTAGCTCTAACTACGATCACTTGTTTGGACTTGTAATAGTTATCAGAGAAATCAATACTTCGTCGACGCTCATCTGTTGGTGTTAATCCCGAAATAACGAGGTCTACACGTCCACTTTGGAGCGCGGATAACAGACTATCAAAGCCCATATCCTCAATGACAAGTTCGGCTCCCATGTCCGATGCAATTTCTTTGGCAATCTCAATGTCAAACCCTACGATTTGGTCTTTGCCATCAATTGTCTTGTGAAATTCATAAGGTGCAAATTCCGCACTTGTTCCAAGTATGAGCTTGTTATTCGTATCTGGTTCTTCAACCGCGGCGCTTACGATATTCGCCGTAGGAACACCAGCAGTAAGGAATATAACGATCGTTACCAGAAACACGATAAGCCGAACCATTTTCTTCAACCTTGTTCTCCCCTTGCTTTTGTAAATATATTTGATAATAAATTTAATAACTGGACTATTATAAGTGTTAATGTATTATTATGCAATGTATTACCTTACCATTACACTCTATCGATGAGAAAAGACTGCATAAATGCTTGCTCATGATATAATGGAGCCTATATTGTCATTTATATTTCATATAGAGGAGTGCACTAACCTTGAAAGACAAATCCCAAATCGAACTAACTATTGATCAATATGCTTCCCGTTTCAAGGATATCTCATTATATATTGGAGCGAACCCAGAACTTGGGAATGAGGAGTTTCTTGCTTCGGCTAAACTAAAAGAAGAACTGACTTACCATGGATTTAGTGTTGAAGCGCCAGTATTAGGACTTGAAACAGCTTTTATTGGAACCTATGCCGCAGCCAAATCTGGCCCAACGATAGCTCTATTGTGTGAATATGACGCACTAGCGGATCTTGGACACGCTTGTGGTCATCACCTCATCTGTATGATGAGTCTTGGAGCTGCCATTGGCTTGAAATCTGTTATTGACGAGATTGGTGGCACTATTAAAGTATTCGGCACTCCAGCAGAAGAGACTCACGGCGCTAAAGTGCCCATGACGGCCGCGGGTCTTTTTGACCATTGTGATGTGGCTATAATGACTCACCCCTTCTATGCTTATGAGAGATCTGGAAAGTCACTGGCTATGGATGCTATTCAGTTCGAATTCTATGGTAAATCCTCTCATGCCGCAGCAAGTCCGCATGAAGGTGTAAATGCACTTGATGCTGTCATTCAGACCTTTAATGGCATTAACGCTTATCGTCAGCAAGTAAGAAGTAGTGTTCGTATACATGGGATCATCAATAACGGTGGACAAGCCGCTAACATTATTCCGGATTATGCCTCCGCACAATTCTATGTACGAGCATCTTCTCGGACGGAAGTAGATATTCTTACGAATCGAGTCAAACAGATCGCCCAAGGAGCTGCGCTGCAAACCGGTTGTCGCATAGAAATATCCAACTACGAAACCTCCTATGATGAAATGAATACAAACGAGAAGCTTTCAGATGCTTTTACGTCTAACCTAATCGATTTAGGTATTCATCCAGATGAAATACAGATTGGAAATGACCATGGATCGATGGATATTGGAAATGTATCCCTACGATGCCCTGCTATTCATCCTTACATTAAAATAATCGATGAGAGACACGCGCTGCACACGAATGAATTCCGTGATCTCGCCATGCAAGATCGTGCCCTAAATGGCATGCTCCTTGCAGCCAAAGCGTTAGCTAGAACAGCTTACGATGTTATTACTGACCCAGCGTTACTGGAACAAATTCGTGCTGAATTTCAAGGCCACGAACAATAATAATCATTAAAGTTCATACCGAAAGCAGACATTCTCCTTGATGTCTGCTTTTTCATTTATACGCGAAAGAGAAACGGTTACCGTCTTCTAATGAGATGGCAAAGCCGTTTCTTCTTGTTTGCACACACCTATTTTTTTTCCATAATATATATTACACATCTGTATGATTTCTAAGCATACTTATGTCACTAAACCTAACAACATGGTTCAATTGCACACTAAACAGGTTAAATATATCTAAAACATATTGAAATAAGGGGTGTTGTTCATGCTGTTAGAAGCCTTGTATCACGTCCCTAGGGGTAAGTGGGCATATGCTTATAATTCTTCTACCATCCATCTACGCGTACGCTCCAAAAGAAACGATGTTAACTCTGTTGTTGCCATGACAGGTGATAAATACGATTGGGAGGCTACTTATTTCCAGATTACAATGGAAAAGGCCGCTTCAGACGAGATGTTCGATTATTGGGAGGCATCCGTACGACCTAAATATAAAAGATTAAGTTATGTATTCAAGGTGAGTGCTGGAAGTGAAACAGTCTACATGTTAGATAATGGTGTTTATCGCGAATGTCCTCAGCCCACTAGATCTTACTATGAGTTCCCTTACATACATGAGATCGATGTCTTTAAAGTACCAGATTGGGCTAAAAAAGCTGTTTTTTATCAAATAATGCCTGAACGTTTCGCTAATGGCGACCCTAGCAATGATCCACCGCATACGGAGCCTTGGGGTGGCAGGCCTAAATTAAATAATTTCTTTGGAGGAGATCTTCAGGGGGTATTAGATCATCTTGATGATCTGGTTGAGTTAGGAATTAACGCGATTTATTTCACTCCTCTCTTCCTCTCCCCTTCCAATCATAAATATGACATTGTTGATTTTAAGCAAGTAGATCCACAATTCGGAGATAATGCCCTCCTTAAAAAAGTAGTGAATTCCTGTCACACACGTGGCATTCGAGTCATGCTTGATGCCGTTTTCAATCATTGCAGTGAGCGATTCCCACCCTTTCAGGACGTTCTGCTGCACGGTGAGAAATCCAAATATGCAGATTGGTTCCATGTGAACCAGTTTCCTGCACAAGTTAACAATGGCATTGCTAGCTATGATACGTTCGGATTCTATGGAAATATGCCTAAATTTAACACCGCCAATCCTGAAGTGAAGCAATACTTACTTGATGTTGCGGAATATTGGATTAAAGAAATCAACCTGGATGGATGGCGACTTGACGTTGCTAACGAAGTGGATAATCATTTCTGGCGGGACTTCCGGAAGGTCGTGAAGAACGCTAACCCTGAAGCCTACATCGTAGGAGAGGTATGGAGCGACTCACTGACTTGGTTAGTTGGTGATATGTTCGACTCTGTTATGAATTACCCTTTTGCTGATAAAGTACTTCAATTCTTCAACGGGGGCATGGACGGTATTACCTTCGCCAATCGCGTCGGCTCAATCCTGATGCGCTATCCTCAACAGACCAATGAAGTTGTATTCAACATGTTATGTAGTCATGATACAGATCGACTTCTAAATCGTGTCGGTAATGACAAGCGTAGACTCAAATTATCGGTTGTTTTCTTATTTACATTCATGGGAACCCCTTGTATTTTCTATGGTGATGAAATTGGATTAACAGGGGGGAACGATCCTGATTGTCGTCAATGCATGCAGTGGGATCATAAGAAACAAGATCGTGAATTATATGATTTCTACAGGCTTATGATTGCCCTACGCAAGCAGAATGGCGCCTTACGTGAAGGTCACTTCAGATTCTTAAAAGCAGACTCTAATGATGGTCGGATTGTGTACGAACGAGCAGATGAGAAAATCCACTTTACGATCTGGATGAACAATACCGAAGAATCACAGATTCTATCTCACCCCATGGTCACACAAGACTGGAAAGACGCGCTCTCTGAAGAACATGTAGAACCTAAAGAGGGCATCATGAATATTCATCTTGATCCCTACGGTTATCGAATTTTGTATCGTAATCTACGTTCATAATTTACTTCTACCTGATGGAACCCCTCCCCATCGGGTTTTTATTTGCTTTTCCACAAAAAATAAACGGATGCTCGCCCTACAAGGACGCCATTCGTTTATTATGAAATAGAGATGTATTTGTGAATAACAGGAATTCAGATTCAGTTATTTTGGATCAAAACCAAAATCAGTGCTTGACATTGATTTGAACGGACACCAGAGACCTTATTTGCTGTAATTACCATGATTCTTGATCCCTACGGACACCACCGACCTTATTTCACATCATTCTATGTGTTTGGGCCCATTATGGGTAAATAAGAGCTTCTGTGTCCGTTCGGGTGAACCCTAAATACGTCAAGATCTGATTATGGCATTGAACCATTATTTTTTATCCATTCTTTATATTCGGGTAACGTATATTCATCCGTTTTTACAACGTTCCATTGATTATCTTTCTTTTCCAGAAATAGTTTTATTAGAAACTCCCCACCTGATTCATCAAAATCATCTTTAAGATACACAATGCCGCCATGAACAAGAATGATAACTTCATGCTCGTTCATTGTTTTCACTTTTATTCGTCCATGACTTTCTTCACTGAAATTTGCATCGATAAAAGAGCCACTAAGGATGTTTCCATCCTCGTATTGTTCGCTATTAATCCCCTTGTTACGATCTACATTGCCCTCTAATTGTGGATACCGCTTCCAGAGCATGGTAATGTCCCCGTTTACTACGGATTGTGTTCTGTAATGTAAATATTCCCTGACTGGTTTGATATATTTCACCCACTCAGATGGTTCAGGTTCAATAAATCCTTCGGTATCAGTCTCTGATTTCTGTTGAACTTGCTTCTCATTTAATTGATTATGTTGTTGTGTATTACAGCCCAATAAAGCCATCGTAACGACCAGAATCAGGATTATAATCAAGAACGATTTCTTCACAATGCCACCCTTTTACCCTTCGTATCATATTTCAACGAGTCGAAATTGAATGATATATATCCGTATATTCCTTAGCTGAAACATTCCAGCTATAATCCCCATTGAACGCATTCTTCGTAATTTGGCGCCAATGGTCTGACTGATTATAGATAGACAAGGCTCGTTTAATCGTGTGCATCATATCATATGCATTGTAGGCTCCGAATGAAAAGCCATTACCTTCACCTGTAAATTCATTATAAGCTTGAACGGTATCGTTCAACCCTCCTGTTTCACGTACAATAGGGATACTTCCATAACGTAACGCCAGTAACTGACTAATCCCACAAGGTTCAAATTTAGAAGGCATCAGAAACAAGTCACTAGCCGCATATATTTTGCGTGAAAGACCTTCACTAAATCTGATCTGAACAGACAGTTTCTCTGGATAACGATAAGCCGCTTCACGGAACCAATCCTCATAACTAGAGTCTCCTGTACCTAATACAACAACTTGAATGTTCTCATGCTGGAGTAGCTCGTCTAGAGATCTGATCACTAGGTCAAGTCCCTTCATTTCAACAAGCCGCGTAACCATGGCGATCATAGGTATATCTGGGTTACTAGGAAGATTCAATTCTCGTTGAAGCTCCACCTTATTTTCTTTCTTTTTAGCCAAGTTAGATCGATATTTCACATAAATGTGAGAATCAGAATTCGGATTATAACTCTTCGTATCAATACCGTTTACAATCCCGGTAAGCTTGCCTCCTAAGGATGACAGTAATCCATCCAATCCATTTCCATAATACGAAGTCTGGATCTCACGGGCATAGGTGGGACTCACAGTAGTTACATGGTCTGAGTATGTAATCCCTGCTTTCATGAAGTTCATTTTACCGTAATACTCTACACCCAAGTAATACTGATTATCTAACCCGAGTAAATCGCCCATCACCTCATAAGGGAATACCCCTTGATATAACAAGTTGTGAATCGTAAATACTGTTCTCATGTCTTGATAAAATGGATCGTGTTGGTAATGGGCTTGAAGGAGCATGGGTATCATGGCTGTATGCCAATCATGACAATGTATCACCTCTGCTTGAAAATCAATAAGGCGTAATACCTCTAATACAGCACGATTAAAGAAGGCGAATCTTTCTCCATCGTCCATATACCCATATACACCATCACGACCAAAGTAATATTCATTGTCAATAAAATAAATAGGAATGCCTTCATGGACTAAAGTCTCGATACCACAATACTGACTTCTCCACCCAACATATACTTTCACCTCACCCATATGACTCATGGCATCTCGATATTCACCTGAAATCCCCCGGTACTTAGGAAGGATCACACGGACATCTTCGCCGTTCTGCTTAAGTGCTTTAGGAAGAGCTCCTATCACGTCAGCCAATCCACCTGTTTTGACAAAAGGGGTGGACTCCGCTGCTGCGATCAATATTTTCATGTTACATTCCTCCTATTTTTTTGTTCCGACGAGGTTCTCTTTTGTAAATCAACATACTGAGTGGGGGTAAACTTAGCACTAAACTCTGCTTCTGATTGTGCCAAGGAATCTTCTCACTTGTGATTAGAGACTCACTAATCGTGCCTTCTCCTCCAAATGAAACTTCATCTGTACTAAAGACGCATTGATAATGGCCTGCTCTATGAACTCCAATCCGATAATCATCTCTCCGTACCGGTTGGAAATTAATTATGATGATTAAATCATCTACAGGTTTTTTACCCTTCCGAATGTAGGAGATCACACTTTGTGATTGATCATCTGCACTAATCCATTGATATCCCTCTATGACTTGATCCAGTTCCCATAACGCTTTTTCCTGTAAGTAGAAATGATTAAGTGCCTGTGTATAATGCTTGGTTTGACGATGTTTGTCATAATCCATTAACAACCAGTCTAATTGATCCTGATCTTTCCACTCAATGAATTGGCCAAATTCTCCGCCCATAAACAACAATTTTTTTCCCGGATGGGTCATCTGATACCCAAGCAGGATACGCAAACCTGCAAATTTCTCTTCATAACTACCAGGCATTTTGTTAAGCAGTGATTTTTTTCCATGTACTACCTCATCATGTGAAAGCGGTAATGATGCATGATCTGAATATGCATAGCATATAGGAAAAGTAAGCAAGTTATGCTTAGAAGGCCTATGGGTAAAAGGACTTTCTATGTAGTCTAATGTGTCATTCATCCATCCCATATTCCATTTGTAATTAAACCCTAGCCCTTGATATTCAACCGGGGCTGTAACACCAGGCCAGGCGCTGGATTCCTCAGCCATCATTAAAGCATATGGGTAATAGTGAAATACCGTTGTATTTAGCTGTTGCAGGAACTTAACGGCCTCAATATTCTCAAGTCCACCCTGTTCATTACGCTGATATTGATCTTCTCTCTTTTCAAAATCTAGACGAATCATACTGGTCACTGCGTCAACGCGCAAACCATCAATATGATACATATCCATCCAAAAGAGCGCATTAGATATTAAGAAGGAGGATATTTCTTTTTTACTGTAGTCAAAGGATAGTGTTCCCCATCCAGGCTTCTCCGCCTTATAAGAATCACCATATTCGAAGAGTGGTGTACCATCAAACAATCGAAGTCCATGTGCGTCTTTAGCGAAATGAGCAGGTACCCAATCCAGAATAACCCCAATGCCCGCTTGATGGAACGAATCCACTAACATCATGAAGTCGTGTGGGGAGCCAAACCGACTCGTTACTGCATAGAAGCCGGTTACTTGATATCCCCAAGACAAATCATAAGGATGTTCACTCAGTGGCATAAATTCAACATGTGTGTAGCCCATTTCTGTAACGTACGGAACAAGCAACTCAACCATTTCTTGATAGTTGTACAATGATCCATCTATTTTCTGTCTCCAAGTCCCCAAGTGAACTTCATAAATGTTGAGAGGTTTTTGGTAATATGCCCTTTTCTTAGTACGCCATGCTGTATCCTTCCACTTGTATCCTGCTAAAGAAGACACTACGGAGGCAGTGGCTGGTCTAACTTCTGCTTGGAAAGCATAAGGATCAGCTTTTAGGAAATGATCTCCTTCTGGGCCGGTAATATCATATTTGTATAAACTTCCAAGGGTGATGCCTGGAAAAAAGCGACTCCAAACACCGGATTCGGGTATCTTAACTAAAGAATCATTTGTTCCATTCCAGTTGTTATGATCTGTAGCTAAACCAACATGACGCGCGTTAGGGGCCCAGACCGTAAACCGAACACCATCTAGCCCATCTTCCAGTGCTGGATGAGCACCTAAGAAGCGGTAACTATGATGGGATGTTCCTTCATGAAATAAATAAATATCGTCTTGAGTAATCACTTCTTCAGGAATGTAAGGATCATTCAACATTATCACCCGCTTTATATAAATATAATTTCTATGTTATTAACCCATTCTAGCCATTTTGAAAATAAAATGACACTTATAAATAAAACTGTAATGTTTTCAGCAATTTTTCAATATACTCGTTTCAAGTGGGTCAACATCGTTTATGTAAATAACATCCTATTCAACAATATCGGAGGGAATACGAAAATGAATAAAAAAGATTGTATCGCTATGCTGCTTGCTGGAGGCGAAGGCCGAAGATTAGCACCTTTAACTTCTGTAATGGCCAAACCAGCGGTGCCGTTCGGTGGTCATTACCGCATCATTGATTTTCCTCTGAGCAACTGTGTTAACTCGGGAATTGATACCATTGGTGTTCTCACTCAGTATGAAGCAGAATCTCTTCATAGACATATAGGCGAAGGTGAACCTTGGGGATATCACACAAACCATGGCGTATCTCTTCTTCCGTCTGATTTAACGGGAAGTCAATACTTAGGAACTGCAGATGCCATTTATAAGAATATTGACTATATAGATCAACAAGATCCGGAACATGTCCTTATTCTTTCTGGAGATCACATTTACCATATGGATTACAGTGAAATGCTTGAATATCATCGCAGTAAAGAGGCAACAGCAACGCTTTCTGTTATGGAAGTTCCATGGGAAGAAGCGAGTCGATTCGGTATATTAAATGTTGACTCTGAATTACGCGTATCTGACTTTGTAGAGAAACCAACAGTGCCTGAAAGCAATTTAGCTTCCATGGGTATATATATATTTCAATGGGCATATTTAAAAGAGATCTTGTTGAAGGATGCTGCCAATCCTCGTTCTAGTCACGACTTCGGGAAAGACATTATTCCATATATGCTTACGAAATCAGCCCCTCTCTTCGCTTATCGTTTCAAGGGATATTGGAAAGATGTTGGCACAGTGGATAGTCTCTGGGAAGCACATATGGACCTATTGGATGAAACTGTAGGATTGAATCTGCATAAGAAGGAATGGCCGATGTATGGTCGTTCTTGGAAAACAAAATTCAGTACTCCTAAACTTAAAAGTGGTGTAGCATCCAATTGCTTAATATCTGAATCCTGCTCTCTTGATGGCAATGCTGAGAAATCCATTGTTTTCTGTGGTGCTGAAGTTGGAAGGAATACAAGCATTAAAGATAGTGTAATCATGCCGAATGCCAAAATCGGTCGTAGTGTTGTCATTGAGCGAGCCATTATCGGAGAAGGTGCAGTAATAAAGGACGGTTCTGTCATTAAAGGCTCGGTAAATGAAATTGTGGTCATTGCACCTCATGAAACGGTTTACCCTAAACACATATTGCGTACTTCCCGTATACTTCAAGAGGTTTATGAGAAATCAACGCGATTAGTCGCTGAAGGTTTATCTTCATAATATAACTTATATTACCAAAAAGAGCGAATTCCACAAGTGGAATTCGCTCTTTTACATGACTATCATGAATCATTGATCATAAAGGATCATTATGACTCCACCGTGACAACAGCCTGTTCTTCCGCTAATAGCAGCACGATGGTTACCGTCGTTCCCTTATCCAGTTCACTCTTTATTTCCATTGTTCCTTGATGTTGTTCAACTAACTGTTGAGAAATAGCTAGCCCTAGACCTGTTCCACCGTTAAGTGGATTAACTTGGAAGAAACGGTCTCTGACTTTCTTAACATGTTCTTCGCTTATCCCTATGCCCGAATCATGTACTTCTATCTCTACTAGTTCAGGAAAACACGTCACATGAAGATAAATATTACTTTGTTCTGGTGAGAATTTAATCGCATTATCCACAAGGTTGATAAAAACTTGCTTTAACCGATTGGGATCCCCCATAACCATTGGATTTTCTTCAGATTCCAGAATAAGCTTAATATTCTTCTTCTCTGCTTTAGTCCACATATTCAACATAATCTCTTGTAAAAGCTCTTTGATAAGCACTTTACCCATCACAAGCTTCATTTCATTCTGCTGAAGTTTAGAGAAGTCTAGAATCTCCTCTACAAGCCCAATGAGGCGTTCTGTCTCCTTAGATATGATCCCCATACCAATTCTAGTCTCATCAGGATCAAAACCTCCAGAGTCCAGCGTCTCACTCCAGCCCTTGATACTTGTTAAGGGTGTCCTCAGCTCATGAGAAATGGATGATATGAAATCATCCTTGATCTGATTACTACGGGTGATCTCTTCAGCCATATGATTCAAGGTCGATGCAAGCTCACCCAATTCGTATTTATAATCCCCTTTAACCCTTACCTTATATTTACCCTTCGCCATTAGAGCCGATACCGCTGTGATGTTATTGAGTGGCTTTACGATAGAATTAGCAAGACCTAGACTGAAAGCTAAAACTACTGCCATTACGGATACACCAATACCTACGGACATTAAAGTTACTGCAAATAATTTCTCGTTGACCCGTTCCAACGAAGTTACATATCTCAATATGTAAGAGTTCGAATATTGACCTGAAATCTGTGTCATCTTAGAAATTGCAATGATATCTTCATCTGTTGACAATTGACGACCTACCCATTTACCTATATTACCTGAAATGGCCTGTGGAATATCACTTGTCTGAATTGTCGTATCCGGTTGGAATCCCGAGGAGTTAATAAGAATGTTTCCTTTGGTATCCAAAATTTGTAGTTCGGTATTGGTCAATTCATAGTTGCGTAACATATCCGGCAGAAGGTTAGGATTATCTTCTGAAGTAGATGAACGGGTAACCTGATAATAAGAATCAGCAGCCCCAATATGAGACTTAATATGACTATATATACTATCATAATAATAGGTTCGTATCGCAAGTAAGAAGATGACCTCCACTATTAAAAGTGCAGTGAATACTACAATGAAATAGTGCATCACTATCTGTCTGCGTATACCCTTTTTGATCATTGTACAAGGCCTTTCCACTTATATCCATGGCCCCATACTGTTTGTAGAAATTCAGGCTCTGACGGGTTATTCTCAATCTTCTGACGCAAGCGGCGAATATTCACATCAACAATTTTGGGATCTCCCATATACTCTTTGCCCCAGACATGATCCAATAACACATCACGACTTAGTGGTGTACTTTCCTTTTCCAGAAAGAATTGAATGAGTGAGAACTCTGTTGGTGTAAGCTCGATAGCTGTTCCATTCTTCTTAAATTGTTTAGATATAAGATCTAAAGCGAACGGACCCGAAAGGAAACTAACCTTAGCTGAGTTCTCACGATGCACGTTAACACGTCGTAACAACGATTGAATTCGGGCAATCAGCTCCGTTGGACTAAAAGGTTTACTAACATGGTCATCCGCTCCGACAGATAGTGCATATACCTTATCTTGCTCTTGTACTTTGGCAGTTAAGAAAATAATACCGATTCGTTCGTTATTTTCCCGAATTCTTCGACACACTTCGAATCCATCAATGCCAGGAACCATCACATCTAGCAAAGCAATATCAATATCAGGTACACTTTTCAACTTCTCAAGAGCCTCATATCCATCAGCAGCTTCAATAACCTCAAACCCATTGCGCTTCAAGTTAATAACAATAAAACTGCGAATCGACTCTTCATCTTCCATAATCAATACTTTACTCATTTTTGATTACCTTCCTTTCTATCAGAGGAACCTCGGTACTGTCCCTTTCCTTACTTTTATTTAATTTGAGATTGTCATCATAACTTTTATATCCCATAACTTTGCTCTTATCTTTGGTTAACAATTCCCAGTCTCCATGATCTTTCTCCCATTGATGTAAGGTGAAGAATTTGATCTCCGCTACGGTCTTACCTGTATCCAGCATAATGAACCGCAAATAATCATCTTTGACAGATTTCGTATCTACCGTAACATTGTTATGCCACTCTGGAGGAAAGAAATTCAGATGGAAATGATTAGTCAAATCTTGATATTGTTGTCTGACAAAGACAAGATCTTCACCCCCGTCCCACTGATAATAAGAGAAAAACCAGGGAATCTCGTCAAAATTAAAATGCTCCCATCCTTTAGGGATCTCTAACATTCCAATCTCATAAATACCATCATTATTTACATCTTCACTAGTCACCTGTAATTCTTTATATGTGCGGTCTTGATCCATAACCAACCTCAACTTGTTATTCTCCATGACAATGATCTCCGAATATGAAGAAGTTTCTCCAATAGAGGAATCCAGAATAATTCCCTCTTTATCCTTGGCCACTTTTCCTGAAACCACATTGTAATAATTATCTACATTAGGGTTCAATTCAAGTCGATCTACTGTTATAAAACTTTCCTTATACTGATACGTTGTCATAACTGCGAGTTCACTCGGCGTTAAAGAAATAATGGTAAGGTCATTAATCTTGTCCATATTTAAATCATCAATGATAAACTCCGTGTAGGGTAACTCTAGCTGCTTTTCAACACTATCTCCTAGATACGAGTATACGATGAGCGCTTTATCAAGATCTTCGCCTCGAGAGTAACCGGCTATAATGTCAATATTACCGTCATTCGTAATATCTTCAAACTTCAAAGACTCCAGTACCTTACCCACACCATCAAAGGCCAACTTTTTAATCCACGTTCCATTCTCAATCTTTTCAAAGATCATACCGTGCAATAGTACATCTTGATCTGGTGTTTCATAGAAAACGACGGTCTCGTCTACACCGTCATTATTTAGATCAACAAAACGGATAAGACTTGTATCTTCTGTTTCACGTGCGCGAATTTTTTTATTACCTTCTGGTAATTGAGTTTCGATAAATTGTCGAAGTGATTCTTTATCCGCTGAAATTTGTGGTGTTTTCATAAGTACAATCGGATCACTAATAACATTACAGCCTCCGAGTATCAGTACAGCCAAACAGGCGGCACATGTCCTTATAAACTTAAATTTATACACCCGACATCACTCTTTTCTATAGAAAGCTCTTGTTAGAGCATATTCTTCTCTTGCATTGTAAGACGGCGTCCCTGCACATCAAATACCACTTTACCGCTAGAAAGCCCTATGATACGGCTAGCATACTTCTCTGCTAATTCTAACGAAAGAACGCTAATAATCGTAACTTTATCTTCCTCACATAATTTCTGCAAATGACTGATCACACTTTCTGCAGATTTAGGATCTAGACCAATCACAGGCTCATCTGCTAATATGACCTTGGCTCCATGAACCAACGCTCGTGCAATAGCAATTCTCTGTCGCTCACCACCACTTAACTGGTCACTCTTGAAATGAGCTTTCTCCAATAGGCCTAAATTCTCAATAACGTCCATTGCTCCCATATAATCATCAGACCGAACCATACCTGTTAGCATTCTCCACCAAGGTGTCTGACTGGACTGACCAATAAGAACATTCTTAAGTGCAGTTCTCTTCAGATTAACATGAGGATTCTGTTCTAAGTATGCCCTCTCACGCTTCAACTTGCTTTTAACAGTTATCCCCGCATCTGTTACATTTACACCATCTACGATAAGATTCCCTTGGTCCCATTTCTCACGAACAGCGAGACATCGAAGTAACGTCGTTTTGCCACTTCCACTAGGTCCCACAAGAGCAATCATTTCACCGTTAAATATGTCCATATTAATATCGTTAAGAATGGCTATTTTATCTACACCTATAAATTTGGTTAAATGTTGAACTTTAATCATAGTTCTAACGCTCCTCTTGGTGCTTTTCCTATAGTGTATTGGAAACGACACCTAAATTCCATGCTGATAGTATCAACATTATCATACTTCCCACATCGTGAGTACCTATTAGAAGAAGCTTCAAGAAAATTTGTAGTCCATTTAACTGAAGACGGCTATTCACTCTTACTCCCAATCATTCGTATAATAAAGCGAAAATAAGCATATACCATGCTATATAGAAATACTGCGAAAACGATACATGAATAGATAGATTATAATGTCGTTTCTCATGATGTTATTAGTGGACACACGTCTATTCTCCATAAACTATACACATTATAGTAGACAACCCCTTACAGGACAAGCATAATGAAATAAGTGTATCATTTCACGGAAGGGTATGGATTACATGAACTATGAAGTTAAAATAGATGTATCTCCGATCTATGAATTAATGGGAAGCTTTATGGTATATATCTCGAAAAAGTGGGTCGACAACTTAGATATGGGGCCTAAATGGGTCGACGAAGTAGAACAACGTCTTCAACCAGATGTAAGAGCAACTTTAGCTACGGCAGCTGTATGGCCTTTCTCTGATTATGATGTCTTATACGTATGGGCTGGTAAAAGGCTTCATAGCGATTCCATTGATGCTTTTCTGGAGCAGTTATTACAATCTACTGATGTTGAGCTCTTCGACATGGTTTCACCCTATCTTCCAACACTAGAACCCGTTGACGCCAGACGGATCAGAGATGATTATGTACCTGTGCTGAAGTTATGGTATGAACATTATTTTAAAGAAATAGAAGATGAAATTACACCACTTATTGAAGAAGATGCACTTGAGAAAAGAACTCTTTTGAGTAAAATGGACCCTGAGAAATTAATTGAGTATGCTTCTGGTGGATTGGTTATCGAAGATATTCCAGGGCTAAATACAGTTGTTCTATTCCCTACCGTTCACAATAGACCTGTAAACACATACTGTTTCTATACAGGGATGCTACTTATTCAATACCCCGTAGATGTACCGGAAGAAATTGATGATGAGCCACCGATGTGCCTTACTCGCATGACTTATGCACTCTCTAATCTGAAACGACTCCGTATACTACGTTACGTCGGTGATCAGCCTAAATCACTGATGGACATGAAGAATGCATTGGACCTTCCTGTGGAAAAATTAGTACATCACTTAACGATTCTGAGGGTGGCGGGTCTACTCCGTATCCATCTAGGTGATCAGAACAATGATAAATTCAGCATCCGGGCTGAAGGAGCAGCAGAACTCCAAATATTTCTTGAATCTTATATTCGTCTTTAGGAGTGAATCGTTTGAATACAAGACAGCAGATCCTATTTGATTTGGATGATACACTTATACACTGTAATAAATATTTCGGGCTAATCCTTGGGCAGTTCTTTGAAGTCATTCAGGATTGGTTCGCTGAATATGAAATAACTACGGAAGACATTAGAAAGAAGCAGATCGAAATTGATATTGCCTCTGTCCATAGCGTTGGATTTAAAAGTGGTAACTTTCCACGCTCTCTAATTGAAACTTACCGTTTCTTCAGCAAGAAGTACAATCGCAAAATGGACCGTTTCGAAGAAGCCCAATTACACAAACTTGGCATTAGTATTTATGAGCAAGAAGTAGAGCCTTATCCAGGCATGGTTGAGACGCTCGAATCCTTAAAAAGTAAGGGTCACGATCTCTATCTCTATACTGGTGGAGAGACAGCTATTCAACAACGTAAAATTGATCAAATGAAATTAAGTATGTATTTCAATGATCGGATCTATATTCGTGAACATAAAAATGTGAGTAGCCTCGAACAAATTATAAGCACTGGGAACTTTAATCGTGGATCCACATGGATGATTGGAAATTCCCTTAGAACGGACGTAATCCCAGCACTCACGGCTGGATTATGCAGTATCTACATCAAAATTTCCAATGAATGGGAGTATAATATTGTAGATCTTGATCAATCGCCTGATCACGTATTATATACAGTGGATTCTATTGAACAAGTGCCTGAAACCATTCAACACAAGATAACGAATGACCCCAAGCAACGGACCCTAGATTAAAGGGTCCTTTATTGTCTTAGTGCCCATTAATCCAATCTATTCCTGCGATTCAAGCACAAGCTTACCCGTCGCCTGATTCTCTAACACTATACGTGCTTTGTAAGCTTGCCCATCGTTGTCTTTAAAACTAAGCAGTTGTGTGCGGCCGGAAGACAGTAGCGACTTAAGCATAGATAATGTGATTATCTTACCTTCATGTTCTTTCCATATTACGAACCCGCAGCCTTCTTTAAACCGATTGCAGCCGTAACCTTTGCGGCCTTCTATAATATGTCCCATACAACCCTCTCTAGGACACGTTCCTAACTCCTGTCTTTCTCCGGGTTGAGCTGAAGAAGAAGCCTTAGTCGAAGTTGTGACTTTGCTCGTTGCCTTAGACTTAGCATTGGTCTTAGTCTGACTCCCTTTTACCGTGTTCCCAGTGTCTTCACTACCAAACAAGGACGGAGGTGCAGATCGTTGTGTAGATACTTTATCAATGATAGATATTGTGAATTTCTGAACATTATCCATAAATTTCTCAGAGGCAGCTTCCCCTTTAGAAATTTGATGCAATCTACGTTCCCACTGACCTGTCATTTCTGGCGATGTCAGTAACTCGATCCCCGCTAGCCGAATCAACTCAATCGTTGATCTACCTTTCTGGGTGATCGTTATTCTTTTACCTTGCATGATAATATATCCAACTTTTTTGAGACGCTCGATGGTTGCGGCGCGTGTAGCCGGTGTTCCAAGTCCGCTATCCTTCATTGCATCACGTAATTCATCATTCTCAATGCTCTTTCCAGCACTCTCCATAGCTTTCAGAAGTGTACCCTCGGTGAAGCTCTTAGGTGGCTGTGTTGCCTTCTCCTTCGCTTCACTATCGAAGCATTCCACAGGTTGATCATTATCAATGGTGAAGACACGATCATTCCACTCTACATTCTCATCTTCTTCCTCGTTCTTGCCACCCTTACCTGACTTACTCCCCGTCTTCTCGCTCTTAATCAGAACCTTCCAACCTAATGAGAGCAACTCCTTAATTCCTGTCTTGAACATTTCTCCCTCTACTAAGGTGAGAACCGTGTGCTGCTTGTACAGCGCAGGCGGGTAGAACTGTGATAAAAAGCGGATCACCACTAAGTCGTATAATTGCTGCTCATCTTTACTTAATGAGCCGGGTTTCTTCAATGTAGGTAGAATGGCATGGTGATCCTCCACCTTGGTTGGATTACAGACTGACTTGTTATTTTTATGAACAAGATTGGCATCTGCTCCTTCTACCATCTCTTTATAAGTCGTCGATTTCAGCATATTTAGCGCTTTGTGCATACCCTCAATATTCTGTTCCGTCACATAGTTAGAGTTCGTACGCGGATACGAGATCACTTTGTGCTTCTCATAAAGAGCCTGAGCAATATCTAACGTATGCTTAGCGGAAAAGCCAAATTTAGCATTCGCTTCCCGTTGGAGTAGTGTCAGATCATACAATTTAAAAGGATACTCTTTCGTCTCCTTCACTTCATACTTATCAATTGTACCCTTCTTCCCCTTCACTTTGGTGGAGATCCGCTCGGCTGCTTCCTTTGAGGTCAGTCGGTCACCTTGCCACGAACCCACATACTCTAATGTCTCTTGTCTAAAGTTAGCTTTGACATCGAAATAGGTTAGCGAATCAAAAGCTTCAACCTCTTTCTGTCGATCGTAGATAAGTGCCAAAACAGGAGTCTGAACTCGTCCAACAGTTAGCAGTGTGTTATGTCGAGTCGTAAAAGCTCTTGATCCATTCATTCCGATCAACCAATCCGCTTCACTCCGCGCACGTGCCGCTTGTGTTAAATTATGAAATTCTGCCCCGTCCTTCAACTCTTTAAATCCACGTGAAATACTCTCCGAGGTTAAATCGGATATCCACAATCGCTTCACAGGCTGTTTAAGGTCTAGTTGCTGCTGTATCAACGCAAATATGTACTCCCCTTCCCTCCCGGCATCACAAGCATTAACGATACGATCACAACGTTTAGCCAACTCTCCAATCGTCTTGAGCTGGTCCTTCGTTTTGGGATGAGGTACTATTTTGAACGATTCGGGTAAAATCGGTAGGTCACGAAAATTCCATCTCTTATATTTGGGATCGTATGCTTCAGGGTCAGCTAAGCCAACCAGATGTCCAATCGCCCAAGTAATAATATAATTGTCTCCTTCCAAATAAGTACGTGAGTTCTTCGCCCGTGGTTCAATCACGGCAGAAATATTACGTCCCATATCTGGTTTTTCGGCGATAACAAGCGTCTTCAAGCGGAAAATCCCCTCTCTTTCCGTTGCGGTAAACACTTTATAATAAAGGCCCCACTCCGTTAAGAAGAGGACTTTTGCCACATGCAAAAGTCCTCTTCTCTTTCTTGCTGTGTTGATTATTATAGCACAAAAAATCGGATTTTGTCCGATTCTTGTGAACATCAATATCCTTTTTTACGAACGTACGGTCCTATGTACTGAGTTTCGCTTAGAATTGTTATGTAATGTTTATAAATTGTACTCTTGGGAGTATTTGGTGTATCTTTGTAACAATTAAACAAAACATATGCGTAATAGGAGTACTAGTAAAAAGGAGGAAAAATATGATTTGGGTGATTGTCTTTTTATTTCTACTGGTAACGACATTAGGCTTTATAGTTATGTACAAACTTATTGGGTTAATACCTAAGGTCAATAAGGTTACTGCAAGTATTATATCTATAATCCTCATAGGTATTTTCACTTATGAGTGGATAAATAACATATCAAACCAATTGTTTGTGCCTATGCCCTAATCTAAAAAACAAGAATTGAAGATCTCACATTTTTCGACTCAAGACAGCATTAAAAGCCCCCCTCTATGAAGGGGCTAAAGTTCGTTCATTTCTAATAGCTCGAAGAAATACTCACTTACCCAATAGAAGTGCAAATTTCAATATAGTGTCCATCTGGATCTGCAACGTAAGCAACGGTTTGCCCCCATGGCTTGGTAACAGGTTCCTTGATGATGATAACCCCTTGTTCACGTAGCGATTCGATTGTAGCTGCAACATCTTCTACTACAAATCCGATCTCAAATGTTTGTGTTGAAGCAACCTCTTCTGGAATATCTAAACCAATAATCTCGTTGACTGACTTACGTGTGTTAATAGATAAAGTCGTTGCACCCGTATCAAATTCAACATAAGTATCCTGCTGCATCTTCACGGGCAACCCAAGAATACCTTTGTAGAACTCCATGGTTTTGTCAAAATCGTTCACATATAAGATAATGTACTTCATTGTTAATTTCATAAATTCACCCTTTTCCCCTATTTATCTTCAACATCGTATTTGCACCCTTTAGAAATTCATAAGGAACCTTTATTTCTTCTGTCGTCCACCCTTGGGCGTGTATGAATGCAAGTATCTCATCTAAATATTCATATCTTCTGCTTAATCCATCCACTAGGGGAAAGATACGAATTTCTTTCTGCGTAACTCTCATAAGTTCTTGTATAGTCTTCATATGAAAATCATAATCTAACTTGTCTGCGTACATAAACAACAGATGTGCCGATAACGTTAACTCAATTTCTCGATCTGAAAATGGAAGTTCCGGTAAAAATGCGGGTACATAACGCGCTGGTGAGTGTTTCATGTCTCGCACGCACTCCGTCAATGCTTGTACTCTATGTTGTTTAAGCTCCGCGATTGACTTAAAATAATTCCATACATAATCGTTTTGTAACTTCTCCACGTATTCTATTGCATGTTCAATGTCCTCTAAGCCCTTCTTCTCAAGTTCATTAACAGGATGATAATACGCAATGTCCGTAGCTGTTACATCTATACCATTCTGGTTAGCAATGGCTGTAAAAGAACACGCACCCGCAGGACAATCTAATATCTTTCTCCCCGCTAATTCTTCTCTCGTTAGGTTAAATATTTTCAAGTATTCATCGAACGTTCTCCCAATAAAAACAACACGACTTAAGTTTACCTCTGCTAGACTCATCTCATCTCACCTTTCTCAGCTCAACTACAATTTGTGACGAACTCGCCTTTGTATTAATTAACTACACATTAACATTATAGTTAAGTTGCAGTTCATCACCAGGTAATCCACGAATTCCCCAATTCGACTTTGGACTCTCAACAATCGTTATTTCTACGTCCTGCGGAGTAATCTGCAAATGGTTATGGATATTATTAAAAAGTAATCGAATTAATTTTTTTTTGGAATCCACTGAACGTCCTTCAAAAATGCTTATTTCGATAATCGTATATGCTTCTGTTCGGTCAGAGGCGTAACAAAGATCTTCCTTATCCATTGGGAAAAACCGATGAAACTTCTTGTCCAATGGATATTTAAAAGCCTCCACTACACAATCATGAATGATTTCCGATAATCTTCCCTTGATCGGATTCAAATTCTCCTTAAGTCCAAAAACTTTCACTTGAGCCATGCTCCTCATCTCACCTTTCTCATCTCAACTATTCTCAGCTTAGCTATTTTCCATTAATACCCAAAGTATATCAGAGGTTGGGGAATCATGTCACCCCCTTTACTTATGAAGACATCTTACGATTGGCGTACACAGCTGCCGACATTCCACCCCCCGACGATAATGACTTCCGGGTTTAATAGATTGATTACACTAGAGAGGCCGAATCCAAGAATATTACCTATTTCATGCATAACATTTATGGCTAAGGAATCCCCTAAGTTGTAAGCTTCTGAAATTATTTTGGCTGTTATTTTAGTTGGATCATCTTCAACACATTTTTGAATGATGCTCGTTTCACCTTCCTCCAAATATCGATATAAACAGGGAAAGCAAACTCACTTCTCATGTAATTCACAACATGAATGTTCTCCCATTCTGGAAAATTTGGAGAGAATATAGATAGACCTTTTGCTGCTTCTGTGCGGTCACTTCATTCATGTATGACTTGGAATTCCGTATTGAAAATAGCCGACTTGATATGGGTTCCACCAAGGTCTACGCCGATGATAGACTCACTTATCATGATCCTTGCTCTCATTCAAATTCAATCCAACTGAGGTGGAATACGGTGATTTGTCGCTTGTTCAAATCCGTATGCAATTTTGATCAACGTAGGTTCACTAAATGCTCTACCTGAGAAGACCACTCCAAATGGACCTTTTGTTGAATCACCATCTGCGTCAATCATGCCATGGGATGAATAACCTGCCGGAACAGAAATCAAAGGGTAACCCAATCGTGCTGCAATGTACATTCCATCCACATCTCCAGGTAACATTAATGCATCTAGACTATATTTTTCTAACACAGCATCAATCCCTTGGCTTAGCGCTAACTCATCATACGCCTGCTTTTTCTGTAAATAGATTTGTTCGGTCAGTGTTGTTTCTTCTGATCTGATGAGCGTATCTTGCCCATATTGTAAAGCTACGTCCGCATGTTTCTCATTATATTCAATCAATTCTTGCAAAGAATGAATCGGCGCGGAATCAGCTAATTGCGATAAGTACTGATTAAGACCCTTCTTAAACTCATAGCAGATGACATCATTATTCCAATTATTATGTTCGACATGTAGCGTCACTGGGTCTACGATTGTGGCACCTTCGTTTCTCAAGGTCGTAATGGCAGCTTCCATAATCACAAGTCTTTCCTCGTCTAAATGATTATAATAGTATCTTGGAATACCTATTCTTGCATGACGTATAAAATTCACATCTAAAAAAGGTGTGTAATCTTGAAAAGTAACACCTGTGCTCGCACACGTAGCCTGATCATACTCGTCAACCCCTGTTAATGCACCTAAGATAATAGCTGCGTCTGAAACCGTTCTAGCTATAGGTCCAGGCGTATCCTGACTACTAGAAATAGGGATAATCCCTGTTCGGCTAGCTAATCCGACAGTAGGTTTAATCCCTACTAGAGAATTCTGACTTGCAGGTCCAACAATAGAACCTGCTGTTTCCGTCCCTATCGCCGCTGCTCCCAAATTTGCAGCTATAGCAGCAGCCGGTCCTGAGCTAGACCCACTAATAAATATCTCCCCTGGACCATATGGATTTAGAACAAGCCCACCTCGTGAACTATACCCCGCAGGCATCTTACTAGACATGAAGTTGGACCATTCAGACATATTTGTTTTCCCGAGAAGAACAGCACCTGCTAAGCGAAGCTTTGCAGCTATAAATGAATCCTTAGCCGCCATTGATTCAGCTAACGCTACCGACCCAGCACTGGTATGCATATTATCCCCTGTATCTATATTATCCTTCAATAAAATAGGAATACCGTGCAATCTTCCACGACTTCCCTTTTCGATACGCTCTTTGTCTAAAGCTCTCGCTATATGTATCGCATCTGGATTTATTTCTAATATCGAGTTAATTCTCGAATCGTACTTATCTATTCGATCTAAATATATTTGGACGAGCTGTTCTGAAGTTAAAGAACCTGCCTCCATCGCTGTCTGCATACTTGTAATATCTGCTTCTATAATCCATTCCTGTAGGTCAATACTCACTTTAGCAACACCCCTTATTATGAAAAAATTAGCCCTTGTTCGACATGAGTAACCCTGAACTCTATACTCATATTCATTATTATAATAACAAACCATGAAAGATTTGGCTGGTAAAAAACAATTATTAATTTAACTATCCTGCTTTTAATAAAATGAGCAAGGCTGCCGAGGCAGCCTTGCTCATTGTTGTACTTTAAAATTCAATTCTATACAAACTTACCTCTTGTTACTTAGCCTCTCTCTTACCAATTAATAGTTGAGTAATATAAACTTCGTCTATCAATCTATTTTGAGGAGACTTTTCCAGGCTGTCTCAATATGGGTAACCCCTTCTTGTACCGTTTGTTTTCCGAGCAGAATATCGGTGAGGTTAGGAGAGAAATCGTTAAACATTTGTGCTCCTTCCGGAATCAAAGGACGCGCCTTCGCTGTATCTACCTGCTCCTTAAACCCTTGCACAATCGGATCGCTCGCCAACATCTCATCTTCATAGACGCTCACTTGCGTCGGGAGTGTCTTAAGCTTTTGTGATTGCAACAATTGCGTCTCAGCGCTCGTTAGATAACGGATTAATTCATAAGCTTCCTGCGGAACTTTACTGTATTTGGAGATCACCAAACTATGTCCACCTATCGGAGATCCCTGTCCCTTGGGTCCTTTAGGGATCTGGGAGATTCCAAGATTGGTTGCATCCTTGAATTCACTTCCTGTCAGAACATCCGTTACAGCCCATGGACCATTAATAATCATAGCTGACTTGCCTTCTTTAAAATCATTCATCATTTTATTATAGGAGTCAGTAAAATCTGGATAAGGTTGGGTCACCTTTTCCTGTCTCAGTTTGAGCATGAACTCGAAGCCTTTCTTCGAGTCTTCCGACGCTATCTCTATTTTTCGGTCATCCGTGATTGTGCCTCCTCCGAATGCCCAAAGATACGGTAAAGCATAATAGGAATTTTCAGAGATATAAATGCCATATCGGTTTTTTTGAGTAACAGCCTTAGCGACTCCAAATAAGTCGTCCATCGTGGCAGGAGGTGTTGAATAGCCCGCTTCCTTCAGTAACCGCTTGTTGTATAAAAGCGCTGGCGCTTCCAATACGGATGGCAAACCATACAGATTACCCTGATATTCATCAGACTTTAGGGCGGATTCAACGTAACTGGACAGATCTGCATCAGAAGCCAACGTATTCAATGGGTACAGTATATCCAGATCGGCATATTCGGGTATCCATGAATTATCTGACCGGAACACATCGATTGTTTGGCTACCTAACATCGCTGTCTTAAACTGATTCGAAGCTGTAGCAAAAGGAACCTGAACCATTGTAACCTTCACATTGGGATGTTCCTTCTGAAAAGCATTGATACGTTCTTGAAAAAATGTTGTTTCCTCACCATCTGTAGTACTCCAAAACGTTAATGTGACTGGCTGTTCCGCTAACTCTGAGCAAGAAGTGAGGATAAACATCATAAGCAGAATACTTGCTGTTAGTAGTTTTTTCATCCTGTTCATACACCCTTATCTTTTTCTAATTTAAATTTACCGATCAAATCACTTAATTCTTCTGCCAAGCTAGCCAAAGATGTAGATGATGCTGAGATTTCTTCCATGGAAGCAAGCTGCTGCTCAGTAGAAGCTGAAACACTATGTGTACCCGATGCATTTTCTTTGGCTATATTGGAAATACGCGTGATGCTCGCAACAACTTTTTCAGTATTCACCATAATCTGAGCGGTTGATCCCGTTACCTCTTCTGTGTCATTCTGCACCTGTTGGATTAAACTCACAATTCCCTCAAAGGATTGACCGGCCACCTCAATCAGTTGAATCCCTTTTTGTACTTCCAATGTTCCATGCGTCATTTCTGTCACAGCTGTATCAATCTCCACCTGAATACCGGTTACCAGGTCCGAGATTTGATGCGCGGATGCTTTGGACTCTTCTGCAAGGTTACGTACCTCTCTAGCAACGACCGCAAACCCACGCCCTTGTTCACCTGCACGTGCTGCTTCAATGCTAGCATTCAGAGCCAGCACTTCCGTTTGTTTAGCTATATTCATAATGAACTGAATAGCTTGTTCAATTTGACTCGCCTGTTCATTAAGTCCAACGATCACTTCGGAAAGTTTACCGTTACTTCCTTCGATAACCCGAACCTGCTGCATGGCGTTCACAAGGTCACTCTTTCCTTGTAATGCCGTTTGCGAAGTGGTGTTGACGACTTCTAGAACTACCTGACTATTAGCAGCAATCTGATATACGTTATTGGAAAGTTCGGTAATGACCGACATATTATCCTCTACAAGAGTAGCTTGGTGTTCTGTTCCAATATTAATTTCCTGTATAATGGTGGCTATATGTTCAGTCACCAAACTGGTCTGCTCAGCGCTTGCTTGCAGCTGAGTGGAAGAAGCTGCCACCTGTATCGAAACATCCCCGGCACTACTGATCACTGAACGTAAGGATTGAGTCATCGTATTGAATGCATTGGATAGATCCCTCAATTCATCCTTACCTTTGAAACGCAATTCCGGAATGGCTAGATTGCCCTCTGCAACGGTCTGAGCTGATGTTTTCAATACCGTTATACGTCTAGTTAGATATTTCGATAGTACATAAGCAATAATCAGAGAGAGCACTATCGCAATTCCAGCCATAGTGTAATTCACCAGACGAGCCTTTTGGCTGTTGCTAATGATTTCACTCTCTGATTTCTCAATTTCTGCCTGCTCGGATTTAATAAATGAAAGCAAAGAGAATGATATGGGATCAAAAGAATCTCTTGTGAACTGCTGCTGTGCTAGAAGTTCATTCCCCTTTTCCATCAAAGCCATCGTTTCATTAGTATCTTTCAAATAAATGTTCCATTTATCCTTAAACTTACTAATCTGCTTTTTGCCCTCGGTTTCAGAAGTGATGGCTTCCAAGCGCACAAGCTCTTTATCCAAATACTCTATATCCGCTTCAAATCGAGTTTTGAAGTTTCCCTTCAAATGCTCTGGTGCAAGTAAATAGTGTGCCCCATCATCATTAGCTGTTCTAGCGAACAAATTAAGCCGTTGCACAGATTCTAATCGTTTCTCCGACACGAGTATATCACTTGTCAAATCAACAATACGCTGCGTCATATTCGTTGAAATAATCACTGCCACCAAAAATAATAAAATGATTGAACAAAAGCTTAAATATAATTTGTTACGAAGTGAAAAGAACACGCTTATTTCCTCCAGTCGACTTGTGTTAAAAATTCTATGCTGACGATCATCAATCGACAGTCTATGACATTATATCGACACATTCCCCCTAAATATGTATAGACCCGGTTCAATAAATTAATCCAAAAGAACTAAATTTAAATAATTAGACAATATTACTGAGTCTAAATACCTAAAATGATAATTTAACTCCATCACCTCACTTGCTATTTCTCATACTTAATCGTCAATGAAATAAAAAAAAGATATACAAACACTTCGTTAAAGTGTCTGTATATCTTCATTTATACAATCCGTTACTATTTACATAAGTACCGTCGAACCCATCAAGTATTTATCTACTTCACGAGCAGCCTCTCGGCCTTCATTGATAGCCCACACAACTAAGCTTTGTCCGCGTCTCATGTCACCTGCAGCGAATACTTTATCAAGATTGGTCTTGTATTTACCTTTGATTGCTTTTACGTTCGAGCGACGATCCGTGTCCAAACCTAATTTCTCGATCAACGTTTGCTCCGGCCCGTCAAAACCAATAGCGATAAATGCCAATTGTGCTTTGAAAATACGTTCCGTTCCCGGAATAGGTTGATAGATTTTACGGCCTGTATCATCTACGATCCGTTGAATTTGTACGGTGTGTAACTCTTTCAGATTACCCTCATCATCACCAACGAATTGTGTCGTCATGATAGAGAATTCACGTGGATCTTCTCCATGAATTGCCTTAGCCTCTTGCTGTGCATAATCAAGAGTATACACATTTGGAAATTGTGGCCATGGATTAGCAATTGGATCACGTTCTAGTGGCGCTTTATCATGGGTCCCAAATTGAGTGATGCTACTACATCCATGACGCAACGCTGTAGCTACACAGTCTGACCCTGTATCTCCGCCACCGATAACAATGACATCTTTATCCTTAGCAGATATAAATTGTCCATCCTCTAAGTCCGAATCCAAAAAGCTCTTGATCGTTCCATTCAAGTAGTTCATAGCATAATGCACACCGTTCAACTGACTACCTTCAATCTCAAATTGACGTGGCTTTGTAGCGCCTCCGCATAGTACCACAGCATCATACTCATCCACCAATTGCTGAGCTGGAATATTTACGCCGATCTCTGCATTGGTAATAAATTGTATTCCTTCGGCTGCAAGTAAATCTACACGTCGTTGTACTACCCCTTTATCAAGCTTCATTGCAGGAATACCATAAGTGAGGAGGCCTCCGATACGGTCAGCACGCTCATATACAGTAACCGAATGGCCAGCTTTGTTTAGCTGGGCTGCAGCTGCCAGACCCGCTGGACCCGATCCTACAACAGCCACTTTCTTGCCCGTACGTTTCTCAGGTGGATGTGGAACTACCCAACCTTCTTCAAACCCTTTATCTATGATTGCTTGCTCTATAGTTTTGATTGTCACTGGCTCACCGATTAAGCCTACTGTACATGATCCTTCACATGGGGCTGGGCAAACACGACCCGTGAATTCAGGGAAATTATTCGTTTTGTGAAGACGATCAAGTGCTTCTCTCCACAATCCACGATAGATAAGATTGTTCCACTCTGGAATTAAATTGTTTACGGGACATCCCGACGTTCCACCGGCCATATCAATTCCCGAATGACAGTAGGGTGTGCCACAATCCATGCAACGTGATCCCTGTGTCCGTAATTCTTCTTCTAACATGTGTTTGTGAAATTCTTCCCAGTCCTTAATTCGTTCTGCTGGATCCCGGTCAATAGGCAGTTGACGGTTATATTCCATAAATCCTGTTGGTGTAGACATGAACCCATTCCCCCACTTCTCAAATGTCAGCATAACTATATATAATGTCACATAAATATACATTCACTTAAAATATCTTATAAATAATTTTAGCATTTGGAAGTTTGAATGATAAATGGATTATCCGCCTATTTATTTGTACTATTTAACACACAGTTTACATGGTGTGGCATGCTAATCTTGAATGCGCTCATAGAAATTAAAACTATATTGATACGGGTTTTTGTCATCATGGACGCCTGGTATTTGCTCAATGAGTGCCCATTGTGACCAATCTATCTCTGGACATACAATATCTCCCTCGAAATCTTCATCGATCTTAGTTACAATGAGTTGGTTAGCTAATGGCAACCATTCCTCATAGATTTGCGCTCCACCAATAATAATAAGTTCATCATTTAGTGCAAATGTCTTTGCATCTTCTAGTGTATGAATAATGTGCGCACCTGGTGTCGTATACCCAAGGTCACGCGTCATAATAATGTTCGTCCGATTTTTTAGTGGTTTACTTCCAAAAGACTCCCAAGTCTTTCTCCCCATAACGACAGCTTTCCCAAGTGTCTGCTCTTTAAAGAATGCCATATCACGTGGTAGACGCCACGGCATATCATTATCTTTCCCCATGATTCCGCCACGCCCCATGGCCCAGATCATTGTAATTCTCATTGCACTTATCCTCCTCTTATATCGCTACAGGCGCCTTTATCCCTGGATGATGCTTGTAATTGAGAAATTCGAAATCTTCAAATTGATAATCGAAAATAGATTCTGGCTTACGCTTGATTTCTAGAATAGGTAACTCAAAAGGTTCACGCTGTAATTGCGTCTGAACTTGCTCCATGTGATTTGAATAAATATGCACGTCTCCACCAGACCATATGAATTCTCCTGGCTCTAACCCGCACTGCTGCGCTACCATATGAGTTAAGAGTGCGTAACTCGCAATGTTAAATGGAAGTCCTAGGAAGGTATCCACAGACCGCATCGTTAGCATACAAGACAGTTTTCCATTGGCTACATAAAATTGAAATACAAAATGGCACGGAGGTAATTTCATATTATCTATTTCTGCTACATTCCATGCACTAACGATGTGACGTCGTGAATCCGGATTATTCTTAATAGCCTCAATGACATTCGCAATTTGATCAATTCGTTCACCATTCGGTGCTTCCCACGCACGCCACTGTGAGCCATAGACAGGACCTAACTCCCCGTTCTCATCTTCCCACTCGTCCCAAATGGATACGCCATTCTCCTTCAAATACCTAGTATTCGTATCCCCACTAATGAACCACAACAATTCATGAACCACAGATCTGATATGAACTCTTTTCGTTGTCAAAAGCGGAAAACCCTTCGATAGGTCAAAACGAAGCTGACGACCAAATACAGATGTGGTTCCTGTTCCTGTTCGATCTTCTTTTATAGATCCATGTTCCAATACATCCTGCAACAACTCTAAATAATTCTTCAATGTATTACTCACACCTTTCATCTATCATACATGCATTAAGCATAAATTCAGTTTCTCAGTCCGAAGTGATGGTGAATTAGAGCCTTATTTCTGATTAAAAAGGGAATGATCTGACTTCTTAACGTACCTATAAGTGTAACATGTTCACGCCAATCTGATAACTACAAATCATGGATAATTTACAGAACTAACTTATGTATTTTCAATAAAAAAAAAGAAGAAGAAGCATCATATGCTCCTTCTTCTATGATATTAAATCAGAACTTATTTACGCGGTGCGATCATGTGAATCGGATTTCCAAGTGCCAATTCGGCAGCTTCCATCACAATTTCACCTAAAGTTGGGTGAGCATGAATAGTCAACGCGATGTCTTCAAGGGTAGCACCCATTTCGATAGCTAAGCTAAGCTCAGAAATCAAGTTAGAAGCTTCTAGACCTGCAATATGACATCCAAGTACAAGATCTGTACCTTCTTCAGAGATCAGTTTCACGAACCCATCAGGGCTATTCAAAGATAACGCACGTCCATTACCTGCAAATGGGAATTTAGCTACAACAACTTTATAGCCTTTATCCTTCGCTTCTTTTTCTGTGTAACCTACACTTGCACATTCAGGGTCTGTAAAGGCCACTGCTGGGATACATTTGTAGTCTACTACGGAAGGATGACCTGCAATTGCTTCTGCAGCTACTTTTCCTTCATAAGATGCTTTGTGAGCCAATGCAGGACCTGCAACGATATCACCAATAGCGAAAATATGAGGGAAGTTCGTACGTCCTTGATGATCAACTTTTACAAGTCCACGATCAGTCATTTCAATACCTACTAGATCCAAACCAAGTTCACCATCGGTATTTGGACGACGTCCAACCGTAACTAGCAGATAATCAGCAGTTACTTCTTTGGATTCTCCACCTACACTATATTTCACAGTAACGTCTTTATCCGTTTGTGTAGCACTTTCTGCTTTTGCATTCGTGATAATTTCGACACCTGTTTTATTCATGTTCTTAACAACCATCTTCGTCATATCTGGGTCGAATCCGTTAAGCACAGACTCAAGACCTTCAATAATCGTAACTTTGCTTCCAAATTTAGAGAACATT
The DNA here is from genome assembly GCF_050433705.1 of Paenibacillus sp. DS2015. Lineage (NCBI taxonomy): Bacteria > Bacillati > Bacillota > Bacilli > Caryophanales > Paenibacillaceae > Paenibacillus > Paenibacillus sp. DS2015. The sequence goes on from NZ_JBNPWS010000008.1 coordinate 105,659, forward strand.
TGACCAAGCTCAGCTCCGATGTATCCTCCACCAATAACAATTAGGCTCTTCGGAATTTCAGGAAGATCTAAGGCTTCAGTTGAAGACATGATACGTCCACCAAATGGAAATGGTTTAAGTTCGATTGGGCGTGAACCTGTTGCGATAATACAGTTCTTGAAACGGTAACGAGGAGATTCGTGGTCATTAAAGACCCGTGCTTCAGTCTCGCTGATGAACATACATTCACCATTGAAAACTTCAACTTTGTTACCTTTCAACAAACCAGCAACGCCACCTGTTAATTTCTTAACCACGCCGTTTTTGAATTCTTGAGTTTTACCAAAATCAACTTTCACGTTCTCAGCAGTTACACCGAATGCAGCACCGTGCTGAGCAGACTCATATTGATGAGCTGCTGCGATCAATGCCTTGGATGGAATACAACCACGGTTAAGACACACACCACCAACAGTTGATTTATCTACGATTAATACTTTTTGACCCAATTGTGCAGCGCGGATAGCAGCTACATAACCACCAGGGCCGGCACCAATGACTAACGTATCGATATCTAAAGAAGCATCTCCTACTACCATGATTAAACCTCCATAACTAGCAGCTCAGGGTTATTGAGCAGCGATTTAATGTAGTTCATAAAGTTTTGAGCTGTTGCACCATCGATAATACGGTGGTCAAAGCTTAGAGATAGTGCCATAACTGGTGCAATTACGATTTCGCCATTTTTGACAACAGCTTTTTCAGAAATACGTCCAGTACCCAAGATCGCAACTTCAGGGAAGTTGATGATTGGTGTGAAGAACATACCCCCAGCAGACCCGATGTTAGAGATAGAAATTGTGCTTCCTCTCATTTCGTTCGCTGCCAACTTACCATCACGTCCACGAGTTGCTAAATCACGAATGGAATCAGCAATCATCCAAATGCTCTTACGATCTGCATCTTTAATGACAGGAACGATCAAGCCGCCTTCTGTGTCTGTAGCAATACCAATATTGTAGTATTTCTTGTATACAATTTCATTTGTTTCTTCATCAATCATAGCATTAAGAACAGGGAATTGACGACTAGCCGCAACCAATGCCTTAACGATGAATGGAAGATAGGTTACTTTAATTCCTTTTTTCTCTGCTGTTGGTTTCATACGCGTACGGAATGATACCAATTCAGTTACATCTACTTCATCCATAATCGTTACATGAGGAGCTGTGTATGCAGATTTAACCATGGCATTAGCAATGATTTTACGAACACCCTTGAAAGGTACGCGATCTTCTTCTGCACTAACATTAACCGCAGCGGCAGCTGATGAAGTTGATGGTGATTGTTTAGCTTCTGGAGTTGCTTCGGCTTTAACGCCTCCACCATTCTTGAATGCTTCAACATCTTCTTTAGTGATTTTACCGTTGTTGCCAGTACCATTAACGTTCGTAATTTCAACACCTTGTTCACGTGCGAATTTACGTACGCTTGGCGTAGCTAGAACATCTTTGTTAGGTGCTGCTGGAACGGATGATTCTCCACCATCTTTTGCATCAGCAGGACTGCTTTGTGCTGGAGAAGAAGTAGTATCTGCACTACCTTTAGCTGCATCTGCTTCTTGTGTAGAATGATCTTCCGATGAACCTTCTTGTTCAGGAACGTCACCTTCTGCATCGATAATGGCTACCACTTCACCTACACGGCACACTTGTCCGTCTTTAGTAAGGACTTCTAGAACAGTACCGTTAACTGGGCAGGGAACTTCAACAACTGCCTTGTCATTCTGTACCTCCATAACGATATCATCATCTGTAACCTTGTCACCTTGTTTAATATGCATTTTAATAATTTCGCCTTCATGTAAGCCTTCGCCTAACTCAGGAAAACGATATTCAAATTTAGCCAATGATATTACCTCCTTTTAAATATGACTGTAGACTCTTAGTATTCCAACACTTTGTTAACAGCAGCAATAATACGAGCCGGTGTTGGAAGCCACGTATCTTCTATTTGAGCAAATGGATAGACTGTATCTGGACCAGCCACACGAAGAACTGGTGCTTCTAGATGCAGAATTGCATTTTCATTGATTTGTGCAATAACTTCAGCAGCGATACCTGCACTCTTTTGTGCTTCTTGAACAACAATCGCACGATTCGTCTTCTTAATAGAAGTAACGATTGTATCAATATCAAGTGGATTCAACGTACGTAAGTCAATAATTTCAGCCTTAATCCCTGATTTCTCCAACTCATCCGCAGCTTTAGTCGCTGTATGAACCATCATTCCATAAGAAATAATCGTCACATCAGATCCTTCACGAACGATGTTAGCTTTACCAAGTTCAATCGTATATTCACCTTCTGGTACTTCCGCACGGAAAGCATGATAAAGATTCAAATGCTCCATGAAGAATACAGGATCGTTATCGCGAATTGCTGCGATTAGAAGTCCTTTTGCATCATAAGGATTAGATGGAACAACTACTTTAATACCCGGTGTTTGAGTAAACAAACCTTCCAAGGAATCCGTGTGTAGTTCTGCTGCTTTAACTCCGCCACCAAAAGGTGTACGGAAAACGATCGGTGCGTTGTAACGTCCACCTGAACGGTAACGCATACGAGCCGCTTGAATCACCATTTGATCAAGTGCTTCAAATATAAATCCAACAAATTGGATTTCAGCGATTGGACGGAATCCTTGAATTCCTAATCCTACTGCCAAACCACCAATAGCGGATTCAGCTAATGGAGTATCAAATACACGTTCTTCCCCAAAAGTCTTTTGCAAACCTTCTGTTACACGGAAAACACCACCAACATTACCTACATCTTCACCGAAGATTAGAACGTTAGGATCGCGTTCCAATTCAACGCGCATCGCATCGCGAATTGCTTCTTTCATGTTCATTTGTGCCATTGCTTCGTATCCTCCTTAAACATTCACGGTTCACGTATCATTACAAACTTAAGAACTTAAATTAATACTATTCGAAATCGGCTTTTTGTCTTTCCAGATGTTCCGGTGTGTTCTCGAACATGCTGTCAATTAGGCCGGATACAGTCATTTTTTCGGTTTTTTCTGCTTTTTTGATTTGTTCATTCACTTCAGCCTTAGCTTCTTCTCTTACACGTGCAGTATCTTCATCAGTCCAAAGACCCTTTTTCGCCAAATACTTAGCAAAACGTGCAATCGGATCCTTTTCGCTCCACTCTACTTCCTCTTCCTTTGTACGATATTTACTAGCATCATCAGACAAGGAATGTGGACGGAAACGATAAGTTACAGCTTCAATCAATGTTGCGCCTTCGCCATTACGGCCACGTTCAGCAGCTTGTTGAACAGCACTAATGACAGCAAATATATCCATACCATCAATCTTAATACCTTTAATACCTGCTGCAACAGCTTTGTGTGCAATTGAAAGAGCAGCTGTTTGTTTAGCGAAAGGTGTTGTAATGGCATAACCATTGTTTTGAACAAAGAAAATAACAGGTAATTTATATACTCCTGCATAGTTCAAACCTTCGTAGAAATCACCTTCAGATGAACCACCGTCACCTGTATATGCAATAGCTACATTTTTTTGTTTTTTTAATTTGTATCCCATTGCAATACCCATTGCATGTAGAATTTGTGCACCAATAATGATTTGTGGCATCAATACGTTGACACCTTCTGGAATTTGACCTCCATGTTGGTGACCACGGGAATAAAGAAATGCTTGATAAAGTGGTAATCCGTGCCATACTAGCTGTGGAATATCACGATATCCAGGACATACAAAATCTTCTTTTTCAAGTGCAAATTCACTTCCGACCATAGTCGCTTCTTGACCAGATACAGGAGCATAGAAACCTAGACGACCTTGACGACCTAAATTCACTGCACGGTCATCCCAAGTACGAGTAAATACCATACGGTACATAATTTCTTTCAATTGATCATCGGTAAGCTTCGGCATCATATCTTTATTAATAATTTCACCATCTGGAGAAAGAACCGATAGGGCTTCTACTTCCTCTGTGTACACTTCATAAGGAACCTTGCTCATTTTCTTCACCTCAACAAAAAAATTTGATTATCATGTGCGCCTGTTATAGGATTATTATACACCTGTTCTATTCGATACGTCAAAGACAATCCACATTTAATTTCAATATTTGAAATTTTGTATGTATAACAGGGTATGAATAATGGTATAACAGTTTTAACGATATTTAAAGAGAATTTCGTATAACAGACTAACTTATCTTAACTTATTGTTTTCTTGATTGCAAAAAAATAACCTCTTGGGATGGTGGAAATTAATGACTGATTCTCGTTATTTAAAACGTACTATAGTAAAAGAACAAATACAAAGCAAGTATCTGAACGAGACTCGAAATCTTCGAATCTATTTACCTCCAGGATATAACGAAATTATTAGCTATCCTGTCGTTTACTGCCAAGATGGAGAAGAATTTTTCAATTTCGGTAGAATAGCCACTCATGCAAATCGGCTTATTCTAGATGAAGGTGTAGAACCTTTTATAATAGTAGGAGTAGAAGTTGATACCTCCATTCGAACTCAAGAATATGCTCCATTTGGAAGCCGGTTTGACAACTACGTGTCTTGCTTTGCTGAAGAAATTGTCCCTTATGTAGAACAGAGATATCATGCGCGCCAAACGCCCGAAGAAAGAATCATTGCAGGTGACTCTCTCGGGGGAAGCGTTTCGCTTCATCTGGCATTACTTTATCCTCATCTTTTCACACGTGTCATAAGTATGTCAGGTGCCTATTATGAAGCATCCCAAGAAATTATTGCCTTAGAGCAAGATTTATCCTGGCTGAGTATCTATATGATTGTAGGACTACAGGAGACTGAATTTCAAGCGGATACAGGTACCTACAACTTTGTTCAACTTAATCGCGATACTAAAATCCTACTTGAAGAACGTGGAGCCAAAATACATTATGATGAGAAGGAAGGACGGCATCAATGGGGTTTTTGGCAAAATGAACTGCCTGATGCCCTTATGTATTTCTTGAAATCATAAAAAAAACCTCGAAATATTCAAGGAGTTCTAAATTAGTCTAATCTATGAACATTTCTAGTTTAAGTCTGGGTGAACACCTCATAATCATTTCTCTGGTTATTCGTTCACCCTTTTTTCTAACGAATACTGAATGCGCTTACAGTCAGTTCGCTAAAAAACGGCATGTTTCTACATGCCATTGTAAGTAAATTATAGCTTATCTTTGATTATCATGTCCAGTAACACACCACACCCGGCATCGATTAGCGCATAGACTTCTTCAAAGTTACCTGTGTAATACGGATCAGGCACTTCGCGCAATACTTCATCAGGTAATAGTTCCATAAAAGGAATGATTGTAGCATTCTCTCCACCTGGTAACTTTCGCAGATTCCCAAGATTAGCTTGATCCATACACAGAACATAATCATACTGATCGAAATCCTGACTCGTAACTTGTCGAGCGATCATGCCTTCATAACTAATTTGATATTCATCCAGAATCTTTCTAGTTCCTTCATGTGGCGGATGACCAATATGCCAATCCCCTGTTCCAGCTGAATCTACGGAAATTTGCCCTTGTAAGTTTTTGCTGGCAATTTTGTTCCGAAGTACTGCCTCTGCCATTGGAGAACGACAGATGTTGCCTAGACATACGAATACAACGTTAATCACTTCACTCTTCCTTCCTAAATTTGCACGTGATTGGTGTCCGTATCGACACCTTTGTTGGGATGTAATGACCGTCGAGGTAATCTCCATTTATAGAATACCGAGAACATTCTGAATATGACAACAGCTACAAATAAGCCTAAGAGTTGCCAAGTAGTATGTAGCCAATTAAGACCGACCGCGGCACCAGCTATCATCGCCCATACAGCATAGATCTCATCTCTCAATACAAGCGGTTTGCGACCTGCAAGCATGTCTCGAATGATTCCACCACCACTACCGGTTAACACAGCCGCAACGATGACTGCAATCAGAGGGTGTTTCATTTCGGTAGCATAAATAGCTCCTTGGATTGCAAATGCGGATAGACCAATGGCATCGAATAAAGCCTCCGTTCTTTTCCAATGCTTAATCCAAGCAAGTGGAAGTACAAAGGCGATACCAATCGAGATTAGCGCCAGCCGAATTAGGAGACCTTCACTCCACAAGGAAGTTACAGGTACGCCAATGAGTACATTACGGATAATTCCACCACCAAATGCAGTCACGAGACCTAACACTACTACACCCAGAATATCATACTCTTCTTCCATCGCTACAAAAGCTCCTGACATGGCAAAAGCAATTGTGCCGATGATGCTTAATACTTCAAAAACATGCATATCCACAATAGCTACCTCTTTCCTAACATGATGCTGTCACCATTGTAGCCGTGACAACCGAAATTGTGCAACTATAAAATCTGAATTATACTATAATTTCAACCCGTTCATTATATCTACACTATCGAAGAATGTTGAGGAGAGAACCGAATGAATCAAAAACGAGTTATCATTTTCTCAGGTGGAAGCTTATCTGTTGATTTTCTAAACGAAATTCAATCCAATGACTTCATCATTGGAGCTGATCGAGGCGCTCTTTTTCTTATAGAACATGGACTACATCCGGATATATCTGTAGGTGACTTTGATTCCGTTACTAATGAAGAAAAAGATAAGATTAGATCCATGAGTGGTAATATTCTCTCTTGCGACCCTATAGATAAAGCACTTACAGATACTGAACTTGCTTTTGAAATAGCCCTCAAAGAAAAACCCACGCAGATTCTCATTATTGGAGGAACCGGCACACGTCTTGATCATACTTTAGCGAACATTCAGATGTTAAAGCTATCCTTAGAACATCACACTTCATGCATGATTATGGACGCCAATAACTGTATCAACATTACGAACTCCATTCTTGAGGTGAACCGTATTGGTTATACATATGTCTCTCTACTCCCGCTTACCTTAGAGGTAACTGGCATTACATTGAAGGGTTTTGAATACCCGTTAACTAATGCGACGCTAACGATGGGCCATTCTTTAGGGATTAGCAACCGTCTTATTGCAGACAAGGCTACGGTATCCATTCAGGATGGACTTCTGCTTGTCATCCAGAGTAAGGACTAGAACAATACATTTTTGTAACTATTTGTATCTACATTTAAAAGCCGCAGATTCCTAGTTCATTAGGGATTTGCGGCTTTTAAAATGTATTTCTAGTGTATTAATTAATATTTTGTAACTTTTAATTGTTTTTTAATAAAGTGACTCAAAGTGTTGGTATGTAGGTTTTTTCGAGGGTGAATCCATATTTTAGGACGTTACAAAACTGTTATACTCAGTCCATCACCTGCTTAACACAGTCAATCGCTTGGTTATACTCAGCCCATTCATTCATCACTTGGTTACACTCATCCATCACTAGATAGAAACTATCAAATATAAATTATATACGGAGGTACAACATCATGAATAACACATGGATTAAAAAAATTGCAACTGTCGGAATTTGTTCTACTATCGCAATGTCTTCTATGCTCGCAGTAGGTGCAGAGGTTTCTCAAGCTGCTACATCTTCAACTATCTCTTCAACTAAAGCAAAAAATATAATCAATTATGGTAAGAAATTTATGGGTAAACCCTACAAGTTCGGTGCTTCAACTTCTACTACCGCTAACTTTGATTGTTCTTCACTTATGAAGCGCATCTACAGCAAATATGGCGTAACATTACCTCGCACATCTGTCCAACAATCTAAAGTTGGTAAAGCTGTATCCAAAGCGAATCTAAAAGCTGGTGATTTAGTATTCTTCTCTAGCGGTGGTCGTGCTAACGGTAGAAATGTGACTCACGTTGGTATATACATCGGAAGCGGAAAAATGCTGCATACGTACGGCTCCCCTGGAGTTATGATCTCTGATATAAACAAAGGCAACTGGAAAAAGACTTACTTGAAAGCACGCCGCGTTCTTTAGGTTATCAACACCAACATCATATTCAACTGAGCTATGGAACCGTTAGATTGGATCTAATAGAAGTTCAGTTTAAATATTCCGACAATCATTATGATTGTCGGTTTTAATTTTTTCTTTGATTATGATCTCAAGCATGTCAGGTTGGCAATGGTGCGTGGCAATGAAGCACATCACCACCTTGGTCAATTTGCTTCTTTACTGAAATGGCAACAACATATTCTTATAATAAATATGTAACTATTCCTTTTTCTCCCCTACCAACCAAACAGCCGTTTGTTCACTTAAGGCTCTTTTAATATATAACCCACACCACGAACGGAATGAATTAATTTATGACTATATTTTTTGTCTAATTTAAGTCTTAGATGCCATATATACACATCTACTGCATTTGTCCCCGTTATAAAATCGTGATTCCACACGTGGGTAAGGATATCATCTCGACTACATACATGATTCACATTCCTCACTAAATATAATAATAGTTCATATTCCTTTGGGGACAATGAAATAACATCTTCACCACGCATTACCAGTCTACTACTTGGTTCTATGCATAGATCCCCAACGATCATAGGAGCTATATAACGCTCCCTTTCGGTCGAGAATAGCTCCAATAAGTTCTGAACACGTGCTATCAATTCTGCAATTTCACAAGGCTTATTTATATAGTCATTAGCACCTGCGGCAAAGCCGTTTACAACATCTTCCGTCCTAACCCTGTAAGATAACACGATGACTGGGAATCTTCTTCCTCCTGTCCTGATCCGTCTAATCACCCTATAATCTGAGTCCATATCCTTCATGTCCAATATAAACATGTCTATTTCATGTTCCTCAGCATATTTAATGGCCTCTAAATAATTATGAACAAGATGTACTTCGTAACTCTGACGCTTCAACGCTGCGACAGCATCATTCGTTAGTTCACTGTTGCATCCCACATACAAAAGTTTCTCATTCACAGGTTACCACCAATTTCCTAAAATATGATTTCTGATGTTAATGAAGCAGCTTCTTTATTATTTTGCTCAAATCTAAAAAAATCCATTCCCTAATATAAGGAATGGATGAGGAAAACTATATTTACATGATGGCTTTACTGACCTGATTCCTATCCGAAATAGCGATGATATATCGTCCTAGCCTCCGTAATATCTTTCGTCCCATGCACCAAGGCTCTACCATCTGGAAAGATAACAAGTCTAAAAGAACCCACTGTAAATGATACTAAGAATGGATTACTCTGCACTTGTCCCTCTTGTAGATTAGATAAACGTAGTGCTATTGTCTCTAGATTTAATGACTGACGCTGAGCTGGGCGGATCTGCACACTATCGCGTCCACATAACACATCACTTTTTTCTAAATTGGATGCAGATAAATAAGGATAGGTAGCATGGCTACCACAAGAAAGACAATGTTCTTTCTTAGCCGTATCCACGCCGATCGTAACATATTCATTACGCCATAAATCAAAGGAAAGTAACTTACGTCGTAGAGCCTCTGGGTGTCCACTAAGAAGTTTTAATGCTTCTACCGTCTGATTCGCAGTCACCATCTGAACAGCCTGCGGTATGATGCCGGATGTGTCGCAAGTATCCCCCCCGAGTGGAGCAACCCCTAGTAAGCAGTTCAGACAAGGGGTATCCCCAGGAAGAATCGTGTAGGTTATCCCATAACTACCGACGCACCCTCCATAAATCCAAGGGATCTTGTACTTCTGTGAAATATCATTAATCATCAGACGTGTATCGAAATTATCAGTACCATCCATGATTAAATCTACACCAGAGATTAGACTTTCCATCTCCTCCACTCGTACATCCAGCACATGGGTGTCCACAATAACTAATGAATTAATTTGTTCCAATCGTCGTTTAGCAGCCACCGCCTTAGGCAGTCGCTCCGCCGCATCATGCTCAGTGAACAATTGTTGACGTTGTAAATTGCTCCACTCCACATAATCTCGATCTGCCAAGGTAATATGTCCTACACCTGCACGTACTAAAGTTTCGGCAATGGACGTACCAAGGGCACCCGCACCAACAATAAGAACATGGCTTTCACCTAGCTTACTCTGACCTTGGACACCTAGCGGAGCAAATCTTTCTTGCCTAGAATAACGTTCAAATACATCAAATGCACCCTTACGGTCATTTCCTCCGCTTTCCATTGCTTGTCCCCTTTCGTACTAAGCCTTCTTAGAAGACCATGCTTCAACGTCCCAAGTTTTTGTAACCCAATCCTCATAGAATTCCGGTTCATGGGATACAAGAAGTACAGTCCCTTTGAACTCTTTTAGAGCACGTTTCAATTCTGCCTTAGCAACAATATCCAAGTGATTCGTCGGCTCATCAAATAGAATCCAGTTCGCCTCATGCATCATTAACTTACAAAGGCGCACCTTAGCCTGTTCGCCACCACTGAGTCTACTTAGCGGACGTGTAATATGCTCGTTCTTAAGTCCACAACGTGCTAAATGTCCCCGTACTTCATTCTGATTCAGAGATGGGAAAGCATTCCACACATCATCGATAGGCGTAATATTCTCTGCGATTGCTTCCTGCTCAAAATAAGCCGGTTGTAAAAAGTCACCCAGATATGTTCTACCACTAAGTACGGGTATTTTACCAAGAATAGACTTAAGCAATGTCGATTTACCGACACCGTTACAACCTACAATCGCGATTTTCTCTCCGCGTTCAATAATCATACTCATCTTAGGGAGTAATGCATGAGTATAACCAATCTCGAACTCAACACCTTCAAATACAGTCTTCGCGCTAGCTCTTGCTTCCTTGAAATGAAACGTAGGCTTAATCGCTTCTTCTGGTTTATCAATCCGTTCCATCTTGTCCAATTGTTTCTCCCTACTCTTAGCACGAGTAGATGTAGAGGCACGCGCTTTGTTCCGCGAAATGAAATCTTCTTGCTTCTTAATGAAGTCCTGCTGTTTCTCATAAGCCTCAAAGTGCTGATTCTTATTCATACTAGACATTTCAAGGAACTTCTCATAGTTCGCTGTGTATCTTGTCAGTTTCGAAAATTCTAAATGATAAATCACATTCACGACTTGATTCATAAACTCTGTATCATGGGATATCAGCATAAAAGCATGAGGGTAATTTTTCAAATACTGAGTTAACCAATCAATGTGCTCAACATCTAAATAGTTGGTAGGCTCATCAAGTAGCAGTACATTCGGTTTCTCAAGCAATAACTTTGCAAGCAACACTTTAGTACGCTGTCCACCACTTAATGAAGTAACGTCACGCTCAAGACCAATCACGTTAAGTCCTAATCCGCTGGCCATTTCCTCCACTTTCACATCAATCAAATAGAAGTCACCAATATCTAGTTGCTCTTGAATATCACCCATTTGCTCTAATAATACGTCCAATTCTTCAGGAGTAGCTTCACCCATTTTTTCTGTAATTGCCAGCATTTCCGTCTCTAGCACTAAAAGGGGAAGAAAAGCATCCTTAAGAACATCACGTACCGTCTTTCCTGGTGTTAGCTTTGTATGCTGATCCAAATAACCAAAGCGGACCCTAGGAGTCCACTCTACTTTCCCCGTATCTTTAAGCAATGTGCCTGTTAAAATATTCATTAATGTGGATTTACCGACACCATTAGCACCAACAAAGCCCACATGTTCTCCATCTAAAAGTCGAAAAGATACATCTTTAAATAACGTACGCCCTCCAAAGTTATGGGAGACATCTTCTACAGTTAATAAGCTCATCGTTCCTCTTTAACCCCTATCTATAGTAAAAATCATTATAATCTCATCCCGAAGATCATCAAGATTTCATTGTAACATAAATAGGAGGCTTGCTGAAACTAAGTATTTAAAATTTACAAGTTAATTTACAAGTTATGGTGTAACTTTATTCTCGCATGTTTTCTCATAATAGCCTGCCGCAGCAGCATTCTTTTCACTAGGGTATACCTCTTCGATCCGCACCTGTGGGAATGAACAGGAACTCCTATAAAAATACTTAATCCCTGTTATCTTATCTACTCCTGCATAGATATCATGTACCTTCACTAATCTTCCCCCTCCTAATGCATAATCATTATAATAGCGATCTCCTACAGGTACACCTTGTATAAATGCCATCATTCCAATATCATCCACCGAGTTATTCCATTCCTCTTGAGAAATCGACGGTAAGGTAAATAGGTACGAAATTCCGTTACGAGCGGCCCATTCATTATGTCTGTTGATATAATAAGCTAAATCTTCCTGAATCGATGATACAATGCTAGCTCTGCGTACTTGCTCGAATTTGTCATGTTCTTGTAGAAGTGGAATCGTTGTATCCTTACCTATTTCTCCCGCCAGTCCCTTTACCCATTCTCCTATTCTTGCATCAAAGGCTTCGATATAAGTATCCAGTGTAAAATGAATACTGTTCCCCAGTGCATCACTATATGTGTAAGGTTTCTTTGCCATCCATAGTGGTTCTCGGAGATTGTTACCCTCGTCATCTTGGTATTCTCCTGATGTATACACGTAGTAACCATCATAATCCATGACAACAATTACAGGTATGTATGTCTGAAGAGATCCCTGAGCAACAGGATCATCCTCAATCTCCATATTCATGTATAACGTATGCTGAAATGTACTTAAAGCTAACTCTTTGTCTGCTCTGAAATACTTCTCCGAATGGTATCCCGCTTCCATTTCCTGCTGTTCATTCATATGGAGAACCCGCCCGCCATCTTGGACAGCAGTTCGAAGCGCAGTTCTGTATTTCATTTCTAGTAACTGCACTTCTCTCTGGTCTTGTACATGGAACTCCATGATCATAAATAGGGGAAACATCATACATACGAAGATAATAGAGAAATCAGTAATCTTCATTTAATACCATTCCTCCATACGGAAATACAATAACTGTTCGACCTTTACTTAATTCTCTTATCCCATATAGAAAATCAGACATAATCGTGCCTGGAGTAATATTTGTATTCTTTACCGTAACTTTAAAGAAGTCACCGACCATCATTTTGTATTTCCGTGAATCACTATCCTTGGGTAACCCGCTATCAGGGAATAATATAGCTAATATAGACGCTTCGTAAAAACCTTCATAAACCACACTAAATGTGTCCTGAAATGTTGTAGCGTTAGCAGCATCCGTGTACTCCGGATGATACTTTTTATGCCTGTGTTCCATCTGAACCTCATAATCATTTCCGGTCACGTGAAGACTCTGTAAGAACTCATTGTACATCGATGGCGTGATATATCCTTTTACCCTAACAGCATCTACAAACTCAGTAACTACGTTATAAACAACAATCTGAGATAAATCGTCTTGACGTTGAGCCCCTTCAGCGGTGGGATATATATACAAGAGCAGCAAAGCTAGAATCACGCTTACAAATTTGGAAACAGCTTGGGTCATATGCTTGTCCCCTTCAGTCCCGTGAATATAAGTCTAATAATATTTCCACTTCCATCTCTTATATAGCCAACGCTATACATTTGCTGCACATCTATACGGTTATAATCCGTTTCTAATATTTCTGCACTATCAAAAATATATCCGTCTACTTCAACTATGATCCCTATTCGTTTACTTTCACTAAGGCTATATAACACCTGAGAACCGCTGTAGACTTCTGAACTGCTTGTACGAAGAGTCACCTGTATGCTCTGGGACTGACCTTGATTAGCAGCTGAAACAGCCTGTAATGTGTGATCCATTTGTCTTAGCATGTTCAATGTAATCCAGCTTGCACTTACAAATACGACTAGTGAGACGCTTAGAAAGATCATATTTTGTGCATTTTCTGACATTGGGTTACTCCCCCCCTCTACTACTCAAGTCACTCATTTCCTTAATATTGTCCAAAAAGCAACCCTCTGACGACGTTGGAGCTATCCTTTACGATACTGGCCTTAAATTTACCACTAGGATTTACATATTGATCACTAGCCTCATCCAATGTTAGTTGAATATCTCCTTGACGCGAATTAGGCGAAATTACAGACCCATACTTATCCGCTGCCGCTGAAGATGAAATATCCAGAACATTACCATACCAGACACCGGCATTATGAGTTTTACCTGTTTCTACTTGGATGCCAAATTGATCTTTATCTTTAAATTTCCGAAGTGCATTCGTAACCTGAGACCCACTAATCGTTGTATTATCATATACAGTAAAAGAAGCTTGTGATAATTCTGTTTGAATATCCGAGAAATTATTCTGTGCCGTCTTAGTGGCCTCTTGTGCCGAAATAAATAAAATGACCACAATGGTAATTAATGCAATGGTTAGAAAAATACCTGCTGCCACTTTTAGTGCTGATGATGCGTTATTCATAGTTCCATCTCCTTATAAATGTTGGATTTGTTCATAATACATACTCATTTGCATAAAGCTCATACTAATTAATGGAATGACTAAATAGAGAAATATCAGGGCATACATTGGTGCAAAGCCAATCATTCTTCCCCAGCCAGCCTTTGTATCAATAATTCGCTCATACTCTTGCTTACGCTGTTCGAAATAGAATGACATTTCACTCTCCAGATCATCAAAAGCCTGTGTGATTGGAATTTTATCTACAGCAAGTAATAATTTATCTATAATTCTCTGGAATTCAGGAAATAAGATTTCATCCTTAAGTCCTTGAAGCGCCATCTCCGCTCCGTGATCATAATGGAGGAGACCTTTATGAATCGGAGTTTTGAATATAACTGCGAACCGATCCATCCACTCTAATATCGTTTCAACAGACATCCTATCCATATCCCGAAGCATTGAAATAACCGTGTGAAATTGGTATACCTCATGTCTCATATCCATCGTTCGTACTTTCTTCTGAAAATAAAGAATCCATAATGGCAATTGATATCCCATGGCCCCCATCATGAACGCTAATAGAACTTCCCACCATTTCACATATTCCTCGTTATATTGTTGAAGCTTATCCAGTATACGTTGGACAGAAGCTACAAACTGATCTTGTTGTGCAGGCTTCTCATTCATTTCAATTAACTTGAGTGCCACTTGATCATAACTGGCATCCGGGGATACATCGACCCGCTCCATGACTTTCCGATCACTGGCTGCAAGCACATCTCCCTGACGTTTCTCTTCTATAGACAGACGACCGAAGAAAGAGTCACTTTTAACCGGATCATACATGATATGTTCTCTCGCTGAGTGATGCAGAAATAATATCGTCGTTAGTGTCAGTGCAAATCCAACCATGAAGAAGACAATTCTACGAATATAGAACCATTCATAACGAAGAGTACTATTTGTGTCTTTGAGCAGTCTTATGATGATCCCGTATGGCCTTGTCTGAGGCTTAGGCGCTACTAGTGACGTTACCCAGCTCAAAACACGAATAGATGACACTATCTGCTCCCATGATTTCTTAGACTTACCTGTACGGTATGTCGTCTCGTCATTCTGCTGCAGCTTCTGGAGTAACATATATGCCACAATAATAATGACAAAAATACTTATTTTAGTGATGTATCCCACTTTACTCATATAGAACTGATCCATGGCAGGAAAGCTATTTCTAGCCCAACTCTCAATGGGTTTCGTGAAAAATATAGGAGCAAGAGCGATGATATTCAACCCTTTTAGTAAATAGTCAAGTTTGTCTCTCCGTAATATCTCCAAATGGATCTCTTTACTCAGACTACTCAGCCCTTGCAAGTATATTGAACCTTGTTCCTTTGTCTTATCACCAAATTCCATAATCATATATGAAATACCCGCAAAGGCCTTAAGAAAGCGATTAGGCGCTGCCTCATAATACAGTTCTAACTGTTCATCAGGGTTTTTCGAAGTAAGTGATTCATAGATCTTGTTCGTATGTAAAGAAACCTCGTAACCCGCTGTTTCGGCAGCTTCATAGAGTGCTTCTTCTACCATGCCATGTTGATGGTAGCGATGACGAACATCTGAGAATAGATCTACCATTTGAGAAAGTAATCGTTTCTCTAAAGAATTAACATACGTATCAACTAAGAAGCTATTCAGAACGATCGCCGCTAAAATAACTGTTAGAAGAAAACTGATACTTTGATTGACCATAAATAGCAGAACAACTGAAAGTCCCAAAGTTCCAAGAACAGCATAGGTCATTTTCATGACCTCGTGCCGAAGATGAAATTCATCATAAGCATGTACACCAGAAAGACGTTTACGCATTCTGCGAATATAATGCGATAATAACGGGATTCTAAGACCCATTGAATACGAAGACTGTAAAAAAGCATGTCCCCGTTCTCTATATCTGATCTTGTCATTCCCACCCCGGCCATATAACACAGACTGCTCAACATTTCTTTCCCGACTGCGTACCCATGACAATACGCCATACAGAAGGATAAACATACTTAGCGCAATAATCAGTGTCATCTGTAACGCGGAATTAACCGACATTTCTATCACCCCAATGATCGCTCATAAATTCCTTGAAAAGAACTGCGTCTTCAGGGCTCATGTGCTCCAGCATTTCCGAACGGTTCCAATCAGAAATAGCAGCACCTACGACATATTCTCCATCTCGATACTCTACAATATTATGTGACGTGAAAGCCGTAGGGACGCCCATTCTCTGGTAATACTGACTACTTAATTGCATGAATTGGCCTAACATTTGCTTTATAGATCCACCCTGATCATTCCATTCAGGAAGAGTCATGTATTCCCGTGGTATGCACTCTGTAATTCTTTCAATGAACCTATTACCCGCAGAATCGCGTTTCATATGAATATCAAAATTTATAACACTAACTACCTGTTGCTCTGCTATAGATTCATTATGAAACACCCCACTTTTGAGTAGAGAATTCCGTAAGGAATGAATTAGATCTTTGAACGTCTTAGCATGATGTGTGAATACAGTAAACAGACTCGCAACTTGAGACATTTGAATCATCCAAGACGCCACTTCATCACTTGCCACTTCTCCAAGAATATTAACGGTACCATCCGTCTTCTTCTGGAGGTCCAATCCAGCCTGTCCGGAAATATATTCCGTTTCTCTGAAACTCAGAATATTACGGCGACTATATATTTTTCTTAAATGGAGTTCGAATGCCATCTCTTGTACTCGGAGTGTGTATGAAGCATATATATGTTGAATCATAGCCATTAATAAAGTCGTTTTACCTGAACCCTGCGCTCCCGTGACTGCCGTTATACGGCTACCTTTCATAAGATAAGAAATTAAGGTGATAGGAAGTGCTGCATTAGCTCCGTTGATCAGTTGAGAAAGGGAAGCATTAGGTATATCAAATTTACGAACGAAAAATGCCCAACTCTCCGCAAAAGGAGGTCTAACGACCACGACCCGTGATCCATCCTTCATTTCATTCACCTTATAACTAGCTGCTTCGGATAATTGCCCCGGGTAATTATATTTATAGATATTTTGACAGACACGCTTTAATTCAAGCTCGGATCCAAACGAAAGGAATCCCAAGTGGATCGATTTCCCTTTATAAAAGACCCACACACTGTCGATCCCTTTTACTGGAATATCCGTTCGATTGACGGTTTGCGATACATACCAATCTAGTTCTGCATCATAACCTGATACCCCATTCACACCTCCACTTACACCATCTATTCGTTGATCACGAAGCTCATCAATCACTGAAAAACCTTTATATTGCTGATAGATACGTTGGACCACAATCTCCACCTTTTCTTCAAAAGACAGAAGACGATATTCAGCGTGAAATAGCCTGTGAACATCCTCTGCTACAATGGCATAGATAGGTTCATCCCCATACCCTTCAACAATACGAGCCTCATCCAGATCATATTTTTCAACCAGCTTACTGAATGCATCCTGATGATATTGCTGATGAAATAAATACAGGATGATTTCGAATTGATCCTGAGCATTTAATAGATTACTCTGTTCAAAAGAGATCGCCTCGTCGACAGTTGTCTCATTCAATCCATAGCTCTTAACTAATAAATCAGCCATAAATTGTTTCACATACTGTTTGTCATATAGATCTCCTGAGATGCATCCCTTGAGTGCTTTGCGAAGTTCACTACGTTTATTCAACCTTCGTCTGTATTCCTCTTCATGAAGCCCTAAGTCCGATAATTGACTATGCGTGAGCTCGTGAAGCGTTTTTTTCACAAAATCAGTCATAGAATCAATTGTATATTTATCTTGAGCTGAATCGTTCGTTAGTAGGGGATTACGAAGCTCTAAGTATTTAATGTAAATAAACAGTGCTGCAAATAATAGAATAAGTGCAATGATAAGTAAATTGATAACACTCCCGAAAAGCATCAAGCGCCTCTCTCCATTATTTTTACAGAAGCTGTCAGATGAAGTTGAACCATAATATCCTTAGCGAGTGCCCTAATACTGTCAAAGAATGAAGCTGAAGGATGCTGAGCATTCATATGCCGACTTCTCTGGATAAAAGGTAGAACTGCTTTCATATTCCATGCATCCATGAAGTCAGTTGAATAAGGAATTCCGTGTATATTTCCTTTGAATCCGAATCTTCTTTTTACATTCTGTAAGGTACAGTGTGATTGACGATCATACCGCCCAACTACGACGATAATAGGTTTATTCTGTAGCGCTTGGGGTAAGTTATTTCCTAAAAAGAAGTTCTCTAGTGATTGAATATTCTGTGTAAGACTCACTACAATCAGATCGGCAGCTTCTAATATAGCCCCGTCTCCTTTAGCATCAATGTCATGAACCCCACAACCCGCATCCATAAGCACTAAATCATAATACTGATTAGCTAATGTAAGAATAGATTGGATTAACTGGGCACGGTATCCCGGGAGTGTTCCTTCACACTTCGCATTTCCGCTCACAAAATCAAGCCTATCTAGCATTAGAGGTACGGTATAATCACGAATATTCTCTTTATTAAGGCGTCGATTTAAGCACAACCTTTCGAGCGCATCCATTCCGCTATCGTTAAACGAAATAAAGGAGTCATCTAGAGCCACTTTCCCTGTATGAAATGCCCCTTCCACCCGCTCTCCAGCAACGCCTCCATGTCCTAGTAACATACGAACCTTATACTCTAAGCCAATCATGGCCGCAACAGACGTTATATGCGCAGTACTTCCGCTTCCCCCTTGAAGTGGACTCCAAAAAGCAACTGTACTCATATCTTTGTCCTTCCTGCGCTACGTAGAGCGCGTTTAATATGTTCATCATCTAATTCAGCTAGTTTCATTAATATTCCTAACGCTTTCTTATAACGTCTAGAGAGAGGCTTCATGCGAAGCTGTCTTTGATGCTCGTTCTCAAGTTTCAATGCCATATCCATCTCATCCCAAGGAATGATAATAGGCTCTCTCTCCCAACAAACAGGCCACCCCTCAACATAATCCTCTATATAAGAACTCTCTAAGAGCGTATCTACTGCGTGCATATAGACAAGTTGGAATATCATATCTTTCAGTTCGGAATGTTGTCTGTTAAGAGCATTCAGCCACTGGCTACCTTCAGATAGAGACCACACGCCATAGTCTGTAGTCCAGACCCTTAAATCTGAGTCGCGCCATGTCTCCATAGCACAGAACGATAAGTTCTCCACGTCATAAATAACATAATCATATCGTTCTAACTTTTCTTCTCCATATCGCAAATGTTCTTCCAAATGCACCTGTGAAGTAAAACCACACGCAACATCAAAATTCATAAATTCAGTGATCTCAAGAGGTTTATCTAGTAAACCGATATACAGAGGATATTTATGGCTCTGAGTTGCATCGACTAAAAGTACCCGCTTGTCTACTGACGCTAACAATTTACATAAATAGAGAAGCAAATCGCTTTTTTCACATAGGCCTGCAAAAATCCATGTTTTCAATGCCATTCCGCTCCTTCCTCGTATTATCGTGAAGAGTTCTACTGAACAGCTGTAAATGAAGATTCATCCGCAGCATTTTGAGATAAAATATGTTCTCTCTGCTCAATATCATTGTAAGAATCCTTCTCCTCTTCAATAGGGTTACTGTCTACATTAGGTTGTACCGTAGATGGATATGAGTTGGTTGAACCAGATTCTGAACGGATCGACGTTTCTGAGGATACTGACGGATCTATGGAAGCCAAGTCTCTCTCAAGAGCAGTCCGTACGGATTCAGATAAATGTTTCTCCGCCTTGTTCACAATATTCGGATCACTCGCCATTAATTTAAGAACTTCCTTATTCACAGGATAAGTGGGTACCGCTCGGTCTTGCATTTCAGGTTCTACATACGTTAATGCATATATCGAAGCTTGGTGAAGGTATGCATCTACCATGGCACTTGATAAAGATAAAATTTCCTCTTCGCTAAGTGTGAACCACATCGTTGGACTCAATAAATTATCAATTTTCTTCTTAGAGAGTACGATGAAATCTTGACCTGTCGGAAATTGAATGCGTATATCGATAACGTCTCCGACCTTCAAATCAGATGGAAGAATGATTTCATTTATCTCTTTATTCCTTAGATCAGGAGAAGTCATCTTACCTTCATTAAACATCGTTGCTGTCAGAGGTGTTCCTTTATGCAGCTCAATCTTCGAACTCGAACCAATAATAACCTGTGGATTATCAATCAAATTGTCAGGAGCAACAAGTCCAGGTAACTTCACAGCAATCAGGTCTTGTGAACCTATCGTCTGCCCTGGTTCAATATCCCTCGCAGACATGAATCCCTGAATCATCGACCTCTCTTGTTCAATCTGTGCATCCATTAAGACTTTAATTTCTTGCTGATACTCTTGCCTTATGTTCACCCGCCGATCATGTTCAAGCTTCATGTTATATATCGCATATCCAGCAAAAATAACGCCCATGATGGCAGCCCCAGCAAGCCCTGCATAGATAAGGTGCTTATTCCGCTGCCTAATTTTCGACATGCATATTCCCCTTTGTCCATAGACTTATTAAACTTATCAATGAAAATAAATGCTGATCTTGTATCAATGTAGCCCGAAACGAAACTTCCTTTTTTTCACAGGGACTGGTGCGAATCCTCGAAATATTTGTGAGCAGACTCTCTCCATCTCCTCGCACTGATCAAAGGGATCCATATGCAATGGCAGACTGTATACCTTCGTTGTATTTAATTGCTTACGAAGTCGTTGGACAGCTTCTCTGGCTGCCAATGCCAGACAATAGGTCCATTTCGTCTGTGGATATACAGCTAATCTAGATACCGCCTCGGTGACATCTTGCTGACGCCATTCTGAACCCGAGCCGACCAGAATTGGAACATCAGCACGCAGAAATTCTTCCAAACGATCGTTATCCTCATATGACCCCAAATCCATAATGACATAACGATAGCTGCCTCCAAGAAGACCGATGATATTGGCTCTAGCTGTCTGTACCCAATAGTCCACTCCCTCGACTGAGAAACTGCGATGCGTGTGACGTCCCGTAGTATGATCACCTACGACAATCTGTTGAATTCTACTAAAAGCATTCGCCTTTATATCCATCTCGACCAGTGCTACCTTCTCGGAGCTTCTAGCTAAGTAATGGGCCATCGCAATGGCTGTATGCGTAGTTCCAACACCTCCCGTTGCGCCCATCACAGCAATAACACATGTCCCTACCGATTCATTTCTTATTGATGTTGGCTCTTGATTGGGTATCCTTCGGTTATGAGATAAAGCCTGTCGAACATCTCTTGCGGATTGAAATCGATCATCTGGTGAATGTTCCAGTAGCTTACGAATGATAGGAATGATGTCTCGTGGAAAATCACCCTGTATATATTGATCAACCCCCGTTAACCATTCACTTCTCTTGCCCCCAGTTGACAAATATAAGAGCAGTGCGCCTAATCCATACAAGTCAGATCTCGCATCACTTTGCCCTGTCCCATATTGTTCAGGCGCGGCAAAACCAACAGTACCTAGCTTCATCGTATCTTGATCTTGATTCTGTTTATAATTACGTGCAATACCGAAATCAATTAACCTTAACTCAAGCTGAGGAGTCAACATGATGTTAGAAGGCTTAAGGTCTCGAAACACAATAGGCGGATCATGGTGATGTAAATAATCTAGAACTTCAAGCAATTGATTGGCCAAATGTAGTATGAATTCGCTCTTAACTTTTCCTTTATGATTGTTGAAATATTTCTCTAAAGTCATTCCTTGAATATAATCCATGACCAAATACGCAACGCCATATTTATCTGGTGGAAAAAAATCAACAATACGCGGCAACCGTGGGTGACTGAGTGTGATGAGCAGCTCCGCTTCTTCTTCTATACTGCTATACTGCTGTGGCAGAGGATAACATTGTTTGACAGCCCAATGTTTACCTGGTAGCTTCATATCTTCAACTAAATAAACATGGCTCATGCCCCCCGATCCAATGACTTGCTGAATCTTATATCTCTCACCGATCGTTTGTCCCTCTAGAAGCAGAGAACCTTTATCCATCCTTTCACCTCCATTTCACTGCAACAAAAAAAAAGGAAAGCCTCCCTGAAAAGTTGAAGTCTCGATTAGATTCAATCACTTCGTACTTTTCGGGATGCTTTCCCTATATTGTTGGTTGGTTAAATTTGGAATTAGTATAAAACAATATAACGAGAATTGTAAAGAGTTATTTTAAATTCCTCATTATCGTTCACACAACATTTAATTCATAACATTAATATTTAATCATGTGAAGTGTTATCTCCTCACGATTATGAAAGAGCTGCTTCGCGTACTGTAGCTGCATATTGGTCTCTTCGAACGAGGCAATAACCTCTCTAATCAGAGCCATTGGCTTTTTGTGCATCAGCTTCACAGTCACGATGGCGGTTCCCCCAGGGGACAGCGCATATAGCAGATCTTTAACCAGTTTCACCATCTGTTTCGGGCTCCAACTCATATCACAGACTAACAAGTCGAATTGATTATCACGGAATTTCACCTCGGAAGCATTCTTCCGCATAATTTTCAACTTATCGTGTCCTTTAAGTGATTCGTGCATCAATGCAGGATCAACCGCCGTTACATGCATGCCTCGTTCGAGCAGAAAGGATGTCCATCCCCCAGGTGCAGCTCCAATGTCCAACGCGTGACGAAAAGCTGAGAAATCGATACCAAACGTCTTTTCTGCCTCTAACAATTTGAACTTAGCTCTTGAAATCTGTCCATCCTCACGTTGGAAACGTACAGCCCCACCACTCCAATCCGAGATGTTATCCTTAGGATCAGATACTCCTATATAAATGTGATCTGAAGAAACAAACACAGATAGAATCCATTCAGCATCCTGCACAGTAAATTGGGCATGCAGTTCGCTAAGGTCGCTTAATAATTGTTCACGGAGCGCTCCTGCACTTTGTTCACTCAGGCTCTGCTCTGCTTTACGTACTTGTAAAGAGACCGTTGTCCCCTGCAATTCATGTTGCTGCATAACGAATGATTTTAACTGTTCTAATCCAGTAGCTAGATGATCTGTAGCGATATCACATTGTACAGGTTGAATATGTCTAACAAAGATGGGTGCTTGATTGGCAATCATTTCCGCAGCTTCCTGCCAGCTAAAAGATACTGTAACTAGAAAGACTTCCCCTGATACAAGTACAGAACTTTTAACACTACCAAATAATCTTCGTAATTCTTCTTGTGCAAAAGGAGCAAAACCATGATTTGCTGTCATGATGAATCGTGATTGTTCCTGTTCCTGTTCTTGCTCTTGTTCTTGCTCTTGTTCTTGCTCTTGTTCACTTGTACTTACCTTGTTATCATCCAAACGGATTAACCTCCAGAAGTTACCTTGATCCAGGGACGTCCATTGTCCCATTCCAGCTCAACTGGAATTTCATAGGTACGTTTTATCATTTCTTTCGTTAGAACTTGTTCTTTCGGACCGGCCCCTGCAAGCTTACCATCTTTAATAAGGGCTACGTGCGTAAAGAGGGGTACAATTTCCTCAACATGATGTGTTACATAAACCACTGTAATGTCCCGTTGTCTTAGATGATCTATTTCAATTAGCATTTTTTCTCTCTCAAATAGATCAAGACCTGCACAAGGCTCGTCCATAATTAGCAACTTCGGATCTCCCATTAAGCAACGGGCTAACATCACCTTTTTACGTTCGCCTTGAGACAACGTTCCTAGCGGATGATCTATCAATCCACCTAGATTCATATCCTTTAGCAGCTGGATCGACTTCTCTTTCACTTCCGCGGGTATATCTTGATAGAATCGCAAGAATGCATAGGCTCCCGTAGCTACAACTTCCCATATCGGATCGGTAAGTGACATTTTTTCCATTAACGTCGGGCTGATGTAGCCTATTTGTTTGCGAATTTCACGTATGTCACATTGTCCGTATACATTTCCTAATACCTCAATCCGGCCTTTGCTTGGAAAAAGATAGCCTGTCATCATTTCTAAAAGCGTTGTTTTACCCGAACCGTTACGGCCTAATATGACCCAATTCTCACCTTTGTTTACTTGCAAAGATACATCATCTAGAATAAGGTTGTCCTCTCTTTGGAGAGAAATATGCTGCATCGATATCATTCTACCACACTCCTTATTTCATTCAGTAGTTCTTCCACAGATCCCATTCGATAGCGGATAATAGGTGGATTCAGCTTGCTAGCGTCTGTAACGAGCAAAGCGGGAACACTTGTGATCTGATATAGCTGGACCAATTGAGGCATCATATTCACATCAGCACTCATTATGATACCTGGCGGAAGCAACTGCTCAGCAACCTCCAACATCCTTCTAGCAACCTTACAAGTACCACACAATGGAGTATAGAAAAAAACAGCCAGTGGCGATATCGTGTTACTAAGCTCTATGATAAGCTCTTGCTGATTAAGATCCTTCATCAGACGTGCTCTGCTGCAATTTTTTGCAATAGTTCAGTACTCATGGGTCCATTATGAAGGATGACTTCAGAAGGCTTATGTTCATATAACAACTGATACATTTCTTGCTTACCAAATAAGCTTGATGTATGCAAGTAGATTTCTTTTGGATACAATTGTTCACGAATGATAGCATTCACGACATCCCTACCGCACATATTACTTTCAAAACCAAGTTCATAATCTAGAGATAGAATATCCACCTTACACTCTCGAAGCATCATCAAACACTCTTCACCACTACGTGCCAAGGAGAAGCCTGCAGGGCAGCGGCGGCAATCATCTAAATATAAATGAATCATAGCACACCCTCCTTTCTTAATAGCTTATCCATCCAATCTAAGACCACTTCATAACTGTGGCTATATCTTCTTTATGTGTTCCATCCTCACCCGTCTCTGTTTCCATGATCGCAACGATTTGTTGAAATTCAGGAAAAGAGAAGAATTCCCTAAACGATTTTTCTCCAATATAACCCTCACCCATTCGAGCATGACGATCCTGACCAGAGCCAAAAGGAAATTTAGAGTCATTCAGGTGAATCGCTTCAACATGGTTCCAATACTCTAACTCTCGGCCCTTC
The DNA here is from genome assembly GCF_050433705.1 of Paenibacillus sp. DS2015. Lineage (NCBI taxonomy): Bacteria > Bacillati > Bacillota > Bacilli > Caryophanales > Paenibacillaceae > Paenibacillus > Paenibacillus sp. DS2015. The sequence goes on from NZ_JBNPWS010000008.1 coordinate 131,106, forward strand.
TCAATCAGTGCCTTAGTATCGGATGTATCCCATAATCCTGCAGCAAATGCATGACATGTATCGAAACAGAACCCGATTTTATCTGGATGATGTGATAGACCACGAATCTGAACCAATTCCTCTACCGTAGTTCCCATCATTCCACCATGTCCGGCTTGATTCTCAATTAACAGCTTGGTTTTACCTTGCCAAGAACTTAGTACGTCATTTAAACATTCTATAATATTTTTGTATCCTTGTAATGGATCAATCCCTTTATAATGGCCAAAATGAACCACAATGCCGAGCGAACCACACGCCTCCGCAATTTCCAAATCATTCTGAAGTGAGGCTACAGTTAAATTGTAAAGTTCTGAGCCACGACTCTGACCGACGGCCATGTTCACGGGGTACGGTGTATGTGCAATACTCGAAATCCCTTTTTCTTTACAGTACATAGCGCAATCCGCTGCATCCTTACTATTAAATGTCTTAACATGCAAGCTGCGAGGATTTTTCGGAAAATATTGAAAAGACTTGGCACCCATCTCTACCGTACGACGTGCTGCACTCCCATAGCCGCCTCGGATACTCATATGGATTCCAATCTTAATCTTACTGATCATGTTGACATGATGGACAGAAAAATGCCTTCCGTCCCGTCAATTCTACTCTACTTACTACACCACCACAGTGATAGCAAGTCTCCCCTTCGCGATCATACACCTTGAACTTCGCTTTGTACCTTCCCGTCTGCTGATCATCTTTGTAGATCGGTGTATCCATGTAACCGCCATCTTCAATGGCCTCAGTTAGAACTTCAACCACGCTACTGTAAAGCCGTTGCAGAGCTTCATCTCCAAGATCCTGGATCTTAGCGGAAGGCAACAAGTTAGCACGGTAAGCTATCTCATCTGCATAACGATTCCCAATTCCAGCCACGACGTGCTGGTTTACGATCATCGTTTTGAGTCCACCTCGACGTTTTTTAGCGATTTTAACAAAACGTTCTTCATTCATTCTCCGATCTAAAGGCTCAGGTCCAAGCTCACTAAACACTTGGTCTACCTCTTTTGCTGATAACAAATGAATATATCCTAGACGTAGTCCTATAAAACATAGCTTGTAATCTCCAAACGAAATCTCAACTTGCGTGCTACGTTCCGGAAGATCCTCATCCGTACCATAATACATTAGACCACCTAGCATCAGATGAATAAGTAAACGAGTCCCATTACTCATGTGGAAATTCAGATATTTCCCTCTTCGCTCCACAAAAATAACCCTGTTCCCTATTAATGCAGAAGCAAAAGTCTCCACGGGTACATTAATCGATTTATCCCGATTCACTTTTATGTCAGAGATCGGTATATCAAGTATATGATTTGAAAGTACTCTTCGGTAATTTTCCATTTCGGGTAATTCTGGCATGATTATCATCTTTCCTTTCTTGTTGTACTATTTAGACTTAGCACTGCTTAAAAAATGTAAAGTGTTGATATGACCGCTACGGTGACGGATTATTCTTCCGAGGGCAAAGCGTATGCTTTCGAAGTAGCTTTCCGTAGGAAAGCTTTCAGACGAAGGCCAACGCTTCTCCAGAACAATTCCGTCCCTTCGCTACAATCAGCATAGAGTTCTATCATCAGCAAGCACTGATTTTATTACGGTTTAGGTATAATCAGTCCCTTTTTGCATCAAGGACATAAGAGCTCTATCGCCTCTTGTAAGTCTCTACATATTGCGTCAGGTTGAATACCCGTTACTTCAATGTGCTGCTGTAGGTTTTCTGCTGTGGTGATACCCGTAAGGACGAGTATCGTTTCACATCCTGCTGCTGCCCCTGCAGCGATATCTGTATGCATGTTGTCACCCATAACAGTAACCTCTGTCGGATGTAATTTCAACAAATCTGTTGCATACGTCATTAAATGACTTGCAGGTTTACCAATAACAATTGGCTTCACACCCGTCCCGGCTTCTATGGCTGCGCCAATCGTCCCAGCACCCGGAATGAATCCATGATCTGAGGGAAGCCTTAAATCAGGGTTGGTAAGTATCGATATCGCACCTTCATTAATCCACCGAACGGCTGCTGATAAGGAATCATATGTAAATGACCGATCTATCCCTTGCACTACATATTCAGGAGATTCATGTACTTCTTGCAATCCTGCATTTAACAATGCACCCCGTAATCCTTCTTCTCCAAGAATTAATACTCTAGCACCTGGAGACTTCTGAGCAATATACTTTGCTGTTGCCTGCGAAGAAGTGCATACATCTTCCGGATCTGCTTGAATTCCCATACTATTCAGTAATCCAGCAACACTTTGTGGTGTCCGAGATGAATTATTCGTAACAAATAGATAAGGAATATGCCGAGATTTCAATGTATCAATTAGAACATCCGCTCCAGGAATCATTTGATTTCCATGATAAAGCGTACCATCCAAATCTATCAGTAACCCTTTGATTTGTTTCATTTTTACGTAAACACCCTTCCTAACCTTTAGTTCATGTGATGATTTATTAATCAACTTAACTATCGAGTTTATTAACCAGTACTTGCTCCATTGGAAAGGTATCAAAACAACTTATTTATTAAACGTATTTCCCTGAGATTTTAGCATATATGGCGCGTATGAATGAAATTCTAATCAAGATTCGTCATAAATTATCGAAGTTTGATTGCTGCGGTGGTTAATGACATAGAATATATTGTCATTCCTTGCGCTTTCCCGAGAAATAATGATCCATCTCCATTTCCCGGGTATCATCACTATATCTAAGATCTTCTAACTTCAATTATGCTTAGCTCTTCAGCTAGTCTCGTATTAGGAAATACTTCTTGAGCCTCATCTAAGAGAACTGTTAATTGCTCTAAATCCTTATAACGAGAGCTGAAGTGGGTTAACACCAGTTCGGTGACGTCTGAATTCTTCGCTGCTACTGCAGCTTGTAAAGCTGTACTGTGGTAGTAATCATGTGCAGTATCCACCATATCATGCAGGAAAGTAGCTTCATGTACAAGTAAATCTGCATCTTTAGCAAGCAAATGAACAGAAGGACAAGGTCTTGTATCACCAAGAATAGTAACAATTCTTCCCTTCTTGGGAGTACCAAGTACATCTTCTGGCTTTAATATCTTTCCATCACCTAGGTCAATGCTCTCACCCCTCTTGAGCTTGCCATATACAGGACCTGGCTTAATCCCATGAGATTCGAGTAAAGCAAGGTTAAGACTACCCGGTCTTTCCTTCTCTGTTATGCGGTAGCCGTAGCTATCTATCCGATGTTCTAACAATTCAGACTCCACTTTGAAACCATCATCTTCAAAAATAACGCCACCATCATGTTCCACTATATTTAATTCATATTCCATTCTAGATTGACTCAAAGACATAACGGTATCAATAAACTGTTTTAAACCAACGGGTCCGTATAGCGTCAGTGGAGATATTCCGCCTTGATTAGACCTGCTGGCAAGTAAACCCGGAAGCCCAAATAAATGATCACCATGTAAATGTGTAATGAATATCTTCTCAAGTTTACTCAATTTAAGTGAGGAGCGTAATATTTGATGTTGTGTAGCTTCTCCACAGTCAAACAGCCAGAAACTTCTTCTCTCTTCGAATAGTCTTAGCGCAATAGCCGTTACATTACGTTGCAAAGTCGGAACCCCTGCATTTGTTCCTAAGAAGGTTATCTCCATTACACTCACATTCTCCCTTCACTAATCCAGCAAAAAAGCCTCCGAAATATCGGAGGATTATTGCACTTCAGGTTCATTCTCTTCACTGATCTTATTATTATAACTTTTCCACATTGAAATATTGAGCTTGCGGATGACTGAACACCATGGCCGATACAGACGCTTCGGGTTCCATCATAAAACCTTCTGTCAATTCAATCCCTATATCCTCTGGATTCAGAAGCTTAAACAAAGGCCCCTGATCCTCTAGATCAGGACAGGCAGGATAACCAAAGGATACACGAATGCCTTGATAACGAGCACCGTGCCGTTGCTTCATGGTCATCGTAGCTGGATCTGAGAATCCCCATGTGTCTCTCATCATATGGTGAATTCGCTCAGCTAAGCCCTCTGCAGTCTCTAACGCTGTTGCCTGTAGAACATGAGAGCGAAGATAATCTCCTTTGTCCTTCCATTCTGTAGATAGCTGTTGAATACCATGACCGGCTGTAACGATTAAGAAACCTACATAATCCATGATCCCGCTGTCAACAGATTTCAAGAAGTCAGCTAAGCATAGATAGGGTTCTACCTTTTGCCGTGGGAAACTAAATGTGTGCAATATTCGGGTCTGATCTTGCGGATCATAGATGATAACATCGTTTCCTTGAGACTGAGCTGGGAAAAACCGATAGATCGCATGTGCCTGAATAATTCCATCCTGAGTTGCTTCTTTTAATATAGCATCAACACTCGCTTTTAATTCCACTGCTTTAGGATTCTCTTCGGCAAGCAACTGCTCAACTGACCCACGAAGTCCAAGATGATGCCCCATCAGCATCTGCATATTTACATAAGGAAGAATATGAGATATAGGGTAATTCCGCAGTACATGTCTCTCCAGATCTGGCGGTATATATACTGGATTATCTGTAGCAATATTGGACTTCACTGCTCTTGTTAACTCAGGCAACGGTACAATATCTTTCTGAGCAGCATCTTGAGCTTCCTTCTCTGCTTCCATTTCCACTTGCATCAATTCACGTTGCTCTGGATTCATCAGCTTGTTAGCTATGTCTAGACCATCCATTGCATCTTTAGCGTATACAACCATGCCCTCATATTCGGGTCTAATCCGATTCTTAGTAAATTTGCGAGTAAGCGCTGCGCCCCCCACCATAATCGGAATATCAATGTTCGCATTTTTCAAATCCTGTGCAGTGATAACCATCTGTTGAGCGGATTTCACAAGGAGGCCCGACAGTCCAATGATATCTGCCTTCTGCTCACGATAAGCTTCAATAATCTTCTCCGGTGGTACTTTTATACCCAAGTTAACGATATGATAACCATTATTAGATAGAATAATCTCAACTAGGTTTTTACCAATATCATGTACATCGCCCTTAACTGTCGCAAGCAATATTCTTCCTTTGAAGCTACTTTCATTCTTCTCCATGAAATCTTCGAGATATATAACGGATGCCTTCATCACTTCCGCACTTTGTAATACCTCAGCGACGATTAATTCATTGTTGTTGAACAGTCTACCTACTTCCGACATCCCTGCCATCAGCGGGCCATTAATCACCTCTAATGCGCTGTACTTCTGTAGAGCCGCACTTAGATCAGGAATAAGTCCTTCTTTGGTTCCTTCAACCACATAAGAGGCAAGGCGTTCCTCAAGCGTAAGTGTAGAAATTTTATCTTTTTTCACAACTTTCTTCTCACGGAATGCCGCTACGAAAGCCGCTAATGTCTCATCACTTGTCTCATATATCAGAGCCTCTGCAAGAAGCCGATCCTCTTTGGATATGGAAGCATATCGTTCTAGCTTCTCCGTATTTACGATAGCATAATCCAAGCCTGCTTTGGTACATTCATACAAGTAGACAGAGTTTAGAACTTCGCGCCCTGATTCAGGTAACCCAAAAGAGATATTACTAAGTCCCAGAATAGTCTTAGTCTCAGGATACTTCTCCTTGATTAGTCGTATTCCTTCAATCGTTTCTAATGCAGATCCAATATACTGCGGATCACCTGATCCGACCGGGAACATGTTAGGATCAAAAATGATATCCGATGGATTAAGACCATATTTATTCACTAATAGTTCATATGAACGCGTTGCGACGGCTAACTTAGCTTCACGAGAGACAGCTTGTCCGCTCTCATCAATCAGGATACACACCACGGCAGCACCATAACGATGAATAAGAGGAACTATCTTCTCGAATTTCACTTCACCATCTTCAAGGTTAATGGAGTTAATTATCGCTTTGCCTTGAGAATACTGTAATCCCAGTTCAATGATATGATCGTAGGTAGAGTCAATCATGAGCGGAACTTTGACCTTCTTAGCTACTAAAGGAAGAAAGTTGTTCACAGCAAAGGCCTCATCAATATCGGTATCCTGTAAATTGATATCAATAATTTGTGCTCCACCCTTAACTTGAGAACGAGCAATCTCAGATGCTTCATCAAATTTCTCTTCTTTGATCAATCTCTTAAACTTTCTTGATCCTGATATATTTGTTCGTTCACCGATCATGATCGGTCGATTCTCGGGTTCAATGAACAAAGCATCTACACCAGATACCGCAGGTAAATGCTCCCCTTTTATAAGTCGAGGATCGTACTTCGCTAGTGTTTCTGCCATAACCCGAATATGTTCTGGTGTCGTACCACAACATCCACCAGCTATATTCAGCCAACCTTGTTCTGCAAAAGCAGCCATCTTGCGTGCAAGTGATTCAGGTGACTCATGGTAATTACCGTTCTCATCTGGAAGTCCAGCATTCGGATAACAGCTGACCGCAGACTTGGAAATCTCCGCAAGTGTACGAATATGATCTCTCATGAATTCCGGTCCAGTGGCACAGTTTAGACCTATTGAGATAGGTTTCAGATGCTCTAATGATATATAGAAGGAATCAATACCTTGTCCAGCAAGGGTTGTACCCATAGGTTCAATCGTTCCTGATATCATAATGGGTAGTGTTACGCCACATTGTTTAAAAGCATTCTCGATCCCGATGCTTCCCGCTTTTACATTGAGTGTGTCCTGACTGGTCTCTAACAGCAATAAATCTGCGCCACCCTCGATCAGAGCAATCGCTTGCTCTTCATAACTATCTATTAATTGTTTAAAAGTAACTCCACCTGTTACAGATAATGTCTTGGTCGTAGGTCCCATTGCTCCAATGACATAACGTGGTTTGCTTTCCGTACTATATTTATCTGCAGCTCTGCGAGCAATTTCAGTGGCCCTAAGATTGATTTCACGAGATTTTTCAGGTATGTCATATTCAGAGAGCACAACAGCCGTTGCTCCAAATGTATTCGTCTCAATCATATCCGCGCCAGCTTCTAGATACATCTCATGAATGCGTTCAATAATATCAGGACGAGTAAGCACTAACATTTCGTTACACCCATCCAACTCTTCGCCACCAAAATCCTCGGCAGTAAGATCTTCTTGCTGGATCATGGTACCCATTGCGCCATCCATAATGAATATCCGTTCTTTTAATGCTTCTTCTAAGCTTGGTCTCTTCAACATATATCCCCCCTGAAAACGTTAATCCTTAGTTTAACAGAATAGCTATCATTAGAAAAGTCAACTTTTCAACCTTTACCCCATATGGGCAGGGAGTTTATCATAAATCAACCATCGACAAAGAAAACAACCTATATTATAATACTAATTAATCCAAGTGGGAAAGAAGGGTTTTACATGGCTGAAATTGTAATTCGTAATACGAACGAACGCATAGCTGGAGAAGAAAATGTTCGTGCTTTCTTAGAGCAACAAGGGGTCATTTATGAAAGTTGGGAGACCACCAAATTACCTGAGGAATACCAAACTAATTTTGTTCTAAACGATGAACAGAAGCAAGACATTCTAGATATCTATGATGGTGAAATTAAGGACTTAGCTGCTCGTAGAGGATATAAAATCTGGGATGTCATCACACTCTCTGATTCGACGCCGAATCTAAGTGACTTATTGAACAAATTCGAAGAGGTACACACGCATACCGAAGACGAAATCCGGGCTATTGTCGCGGGTAAAGGTATTTTTGTTATTAAAGGAGCTGGCGATCTAGGTTATTTCGATGTTGAACTAACTGCTGGTGATGTTATTTCTGTTCCAGAGAATACCAATCACTTCTTCACTCTAATGGCGAATCGTCAAATTATAGCAGTTCGACTCTTTGTCGAAGAGAATGGCTGGATTTCTCAACCTGTAAATGACCCTGATTTTCAAAAAGCATAAGTACAACAACTAATCATGATTAAGAGTTATACATCGGACAATAATACCCCGCTTAACCTCTTCAGGGAAACCGGGGTATTTCTTATTTTCACATTTTGGTGCCTATTCAACTATGATGATTTCTTTGGATGGCATCGCATGCATAGCTCCGACAGTAACATGTGATGTAATCCTATATGTTCCTACTTGCTTCAAAGATGTCTCGACCACATATTTCCCCTCACCTACGTGACTTGCCGGTATCTCAATGTGCTTACTTTCTTTATCCGGTGGAGCAATTTCAATAATGACTTTATCTGCATCACTTATTTTCATGTTTTGCTGCGTTACTACGACTTCTATTGCAATCTTCTCATTCACCTTAATCTGCTCAGGCACAATACTTAGATCTGCTTCAATAGGATTCATAGAATCATTGAACCCCATCTCCATATCTGCATGATTGTTATTTCCACATCCAACGACAGCTAGTAAGAGCAGTATGTACATCACAATAACTATTTTAGATTTATATCTCATCTTATCCACCTCTCGACATTCTTCGAATCCTTTATCCTTTATCCTTTATCCTTTATCCTTTATCCTTTATTACTCATTATTCATTGTTCATATTATAACGAGATTTCAAGCCTAAAGAGTGAGAGCTTAGTCACAATATTGTGACATTTATCATATCTCAAACAAAAAACCCATTCTCTTAAACCACAAGAGGACAGGTTGATCGTGTATAGTACTCAGGAATTTTATGAGTTAAAAAGTTCCGTTATAATATCGTGCACTTGAGATAAATGTGTGATCTCGTAATCTGGCGTGATTTCAGGATTCGATTCTTTCCTGGTTCTATTAATCCATACCGTCTTAATCCCTGCACTTAGCCCTCCACGAATATCCGTAGTTAACTTGTCCCCTACCATAAGTACTTCATTAGAAGATAAGTTAACAGAAGATAAAGCATGTTGGAAAATAGATACATCTGGTTTACCTTTACCAAAGTTGCCCGAAATGACAATCTGATCAAAAAACGGAGTCAACGCTGGCACTCCATCTAGCTTCTCTTGTTGTAATGCTGGACAGCCATTCGTAAGTAAAAGTAATTTCACCTTACCATGAAGTTCCTCTAACACTTGCAACGTTTCCTCATACATATATGGACGTGAACGTCTCTCAGATCCAAATTGCTCGGAAATTTCACCAGCTAAGTTCTCATCATCTATACCTAATTTCAAAAGGCCAAGCCGCCATGATTCCTTACGATATGTAGGCACAATCTTCTCTAATTGACGAAATTCAGGCTGTTCGCCAGCTGTGAAATTCCCCCACAAGCCTTCAAAAGGGTTAATACCGATCATAGAAGTGAAGGAGAAGGTCTCGTATGATTCATATAAGGATCTGGCTTCGCTTCTTACAGCCTCCTCCAATTGTTTAGGATCAACCCCTGTAGCAGTCGCTGCTGTCTGACAAGCGGCTGCAAAAGCTTCTTCCACACTTCGTTCATCCCATAACAGTGTGTCATCCAGATCAAAAAAAACGGCTTTTATCGGCATTTCTTTATCCCTCTTTCCAGTCATTTACTTTTCGAGTGGAATCTTGTGAGTCTCAGCAAAAATTTCCAACCGTTCTCCCATAGCTTCTGTATCATACCGGTTTATAAGGCGAGTGAATACCCAGTTACGCCCCTTCCCTTTCAGCGGTGTAATAACGACAGATCCTGATTTCAGACTAATCTTAGCGATATTAACAGCACCTATACGGGTCTCACGATTCATCCTTGTTGTATACAGGGAATCTTTGTCTACACGTAAATAAGGACGACGCAAATAAATAATCACAGCGAGTAAGATATACAAACCTATAACTATCCAGTTAACGACTGAGCTTTGCTCATTGTTCTCAACGAGTTGCTCGGCGTATACTCCTAGAAGTCCATAAAGTAAGGACAATACAACAAGTGTAAAGGGTAATAACATTTTACGCCCCTTAAAGATGTCACCGCTCACTTTTGATCCTGATCCTGTACTTGAGATACTTGATAGACCTTGATCTTTACGTTTCTTATTCAATTGCTTCCTATTCTTCTGTACCATTCTTTCCCAAGAACGTGCCATTCTTTATCCCCCTTAAATTAGAACACTTCTATTTTCTATTTCCGCCTGATTTAGGTAAGTCGTCAGTGAATTCAATTGTATCTAATTGATTCCGGAAATTGTTACGAACATTCTGAAGATAAGTTTCACGAAGACTCGCACGTTCTTGTGTCTCTTCTTCTGTTAATCCTGTAGATTTATACTTCTTAGCAAGCTCATTAATCCGTTGTATCAAGCTGTCTATATCCATGAAATCTCCTCCATTAATGAATTCATTCCTAACTTTGCCATGATCAAAAGAGCTTGTCAAGGATTCCTCCTTTCCAAGCTCTTTCGTTTACCTTAGTATTGAGGCAGCGATAACACTTCACCTGCTCTAATTCCGCTTTGGGACAATCCATTTATCTCTTTCATTTCCTTAATATACACACGCGTATCTAAATAATCAGGTTTCTCAGATACTGCAATCTTCCAGAGGGTATCACCCGGTTGTATAATAATATTCTTCATCATAATAGACTGATCAGATTTCCCTGAGAAGGCGCTAACCGCACCGGTACACCCTATAATAAGAAGTAACATAACTAGTAATAACTTCAGAAGTAAGGGTTGAGATATGGTATCTCTCATTCGATCTCTCCACACATATGTCTGTATATCCTTATTTGTATCATAAATACTACGGTATGTACTATATTTCATCATCATTGACCATCTCCCAAACGTTTGTTCTCTTAATAAAATCAATATAACACGAACACTTGTTTTATTCAACCCATTTTAGAACAATTGTTCCCTTTTTATTAGAACCTACGTTTGTACGAACGGAAGTTCTATGTTATAATTTTGCTAAAGTCACTAGAAGGGTGAGAGTATTATGTCGAAGGTATCTAGCCGGCAACTGGCCATATTAGAATTTATACGTAGTGAAGTACGCTCTAAGGGATATCCGCCATCTGTGCGGGAAATCGGTGAAGCGGTCGGACTGGCTTCTAGTTCAACGGTCCATGGACATCTGGATCGATTAGAGAAGAAGGGCCTCATTAGAAGAGATCCTACCAAGCCACGTGCTATTGAAATATTAGGACATGAAGAATCAGATAATAGTCATCTTTTCACTCATACCGTATCCCGCGTGCCTATGGTCGGTAAAGTTACTGCTGGCGTTCCAATTACAGCCACAGAGAATATAGAAGATTATTTTCCTCTACCTCAACATTTTGTAGGTGAAGACAAAGTATTCATGTTGTCTGTCATGGGCGATAGTATGATAGAAGCCGGTATACATAACGGTGACTTTGTTATCGTACGCCAGCAACAGACAGCTGATAACGGAGATATTGTTGTAGCTATGACGGAAGATGATGAAGCTACGGTCAAAACCTTCTATAAAGAGAAGGACCACATTAGACTTCAACCGGAGAACCCAACATATGAACCCTTGCGTTTGAACCATGTTACAATATTGGGTAAAGTCATTGGACTTTTCCGCGACATTCATTGATTTCTATTTTGTTATTTAAAAAGAAACGGATACTTGCCATTCAGATGGCGTGTATCCGTTTCTTTTTGATAGAAAATAGATTTGATGATGTTCATACAAACTGAGCACTATATTCTAGCATATATTGTTCGATATATGTGATTTGAAAGGAGCATGTCCTTCCACTCACAATTTAGTCGTTACAACCACCATTAATTCATAACTTTTACACTAGGTTAATCCTTTCAATCATCCTAGCTAACATTCTGGAACTACACTAGAAAGGTAATCAGTTAAATGTGAAAGGGTAATCCATCGTGGTAGCTATGGTTAAAAATCAGCAACTCAAAGAACCCGACTGGTCGTTCGGATGTACCTCTGTGAAACGTATCCAACTCACTGAACTTGTTCACCAATCCCCTACCGTATTTACGTCTCAGAATTGTAAGGAAACATTGGCTATTGTTTATGCGTATCCCGAATCTGAATGTATCGTCGTCTCCAATCACAATAATATGCCCCTTGGATTAATCCATTGTGATAAATTCTTCCTAAAATTAACAGGTCGGTTCGGGATGGACATGTTCTACAGAGAATCCGTAACTAAGCTCATGAATCGCAACCCCCTAATCATTGACATCCAGTGCACGATTGAGACGTTACTCGACCTCCTTGCTCTTCGTCCTTACTACGCTCGAAACGACTCCATTATAGTGACTAAGCAAGGTAAAATCGCCGGTACTGTCCATCCATCTGATTGGATTCATACAAATTAACACTTAAATGTAGAGTTGAGGCTGTCCTGTACTTAGGGATGGTTTTTTTATTGTTCTCGTCCCACATCTAATTCAGTGTCTGTTAAAATTCCATCCAATAGTTAATGCTCTCCTTCGATGCTGAAGAAACGACAGTTTTACTTTCCCCTCTCTCCCATCCCTGTATGATCTGAATGGAAGCAAGCGATGCTTTATTTTCCCAATAGATGTAATTCAGATTCTCCAATGTCATCAAGCTTTCCTCTAGGCCTTTCTTATTCCTACCCATCAGTCGTTCCAAATCGCCCATGGTTGGTATCACATTATGTTGTCTTACATAGTTATATAGCACTCTTAATAGCTTTCGTTCTGTATCAGCCAGCATTATTATACGCCTCCTCCACAGCTGTTCTCGGAGCCTTCCAAGCCAATATATTATCAATGAGAAACATGCGTGGCGATCCAGTCATTAGGCAGGTAGCTCTAAGTAATCCATCACGAATACTTTTCACTTCAATGCGCCGCTGCGTGATCTTTCCTGATTGGTCCATATACATGATCTCAACGATTTTCCCTAAGTACTTCACTGGCATATTGGGTTAGTCATAGTTATTCAAGCATGTGTACCCCCATTCAATTTACATTTATCCACACTCAAAAAAAAATAAGAGAGAGCTTCATGGTTATACCAGAAGCTCCCTAAATTTATCAATCTAACAATGTTATGCCGGTCCCGCTTGAGCAATTCCACTAAAAGCAACAGGTCCGGTAATTGTGATATCAGGACCTGGTCCGGAGTCAAAGGCATACATAGAATAACGAAGTTCACCTGATAGAGGTACAGTCGGATGAAAATCAGCCGCATGAAAAGAAAGTAAATTGTTACCAGTATATAAATCCACGGTTGCAGTATATATCAGCACTCCAGAACCGCTCACACCCGTCCCTCCTCTTTCAATGATAATCGTGACTTCATTCGCAGCAACCCCAGCAACTCCAATCGTTCCCCACAATTCCACACGAACATCTGCAGCATTTGGTGTTCCCAAGACAGCAGCGACCTGTAAACCAATATCCCCCAAAAGCAGCGTTGGTGTTGACGAAAGTATTGTTACTCCCGTGTTAATGTTACTGAACTCGGAGGTACGTGAATCTAAAAATTCAATAGCCACTGCAATCACTACCTTTCAAATATTAACCAGTATAGTAGGTTCACTTTAATATATGTGGTCTATTAATATATGATTGGACATTTCGAACATAATAGAATAAAAGAACAGAGAGTCAACAATGAATCTCCCCGAGCATATTAGCCTCCCCAAACAAAAAAAACCCTCAACGCTTAGAGCGTCAAGGGTTTGAACTTCCTAGTACAACGTCATATATTGATCGCGTTCCCACGCGTGAACTTGTGTGCGGAACATATCCCACTCAATTTCTTTCAATTCATAGAAGTATGCTAGTGCATGATCTCCTAATGACTCTGTAATAACTTGGCTACGAATAAGTTCATTCAATGCTTCCTTCAAATCTGATGGCAAGCTAGGAATGCCTTCTTCAATCCGCTCTTCTTCCGACATCACATAAATGTTACGGTCGATTGGAGCAGGTAGTTTCATTTCGCGCTTGATTCCGTCTAATCCTGCTTTCAGCATCACTGCAAGAGCTAGATATGGATTAGCCGCTGGATCTGGATTTCGTACTTCTACGCGTGTACTGAGTCCACGAGATGAAGGAATACGAATCATCGGACTACGGTTACTACCAGACCACGCTACATAACATGGTGCTTCATAACCAGGTACAAGACGCTTATATGAGTTTACTGTTGGATTTGTAATAGCTGCAAAAGCACGAGCGTGCTTCAGAAGACCTGCCATATAATGACGAGCTGTCTGACTTAGGCCAAGCTCATCGCTCTCTTCATAGAATACATTCTCATCACCCTTGAATAAAGATTGGTGGCAGTGCATACCTGATCCATTCACACCATAGAGAGGCTTAGGCATAAACGTTGCATGCAATCCGTGTTCGCGCGCTATCGTCTTCACGACTAGCTTGAACGTTTGGATCTGATCTGCTGCTTTAATTGCATCTTCGTATTTAAAGTCAATTTCATGTTGACCTGGGGCAACCTCATGGTGAGAAGCTTCAACTTCAAAGCCCATCTCTTCAAGAGTAAGCACGATTTCACGACGACAGTTTTCACCAAGATCCATAGGTGCAAGGTCGAAATAACCACCATGATCGTTTAATTCAGTTGTAGGATTCCCTTTTTCATCTGTTTTGAACAAGAAGAATTCAGGCTCTGGTCCAACTTGCATGGATGTATAGCCCATCTCTTCTGCTTCCTTAAGATTACGTTTCAGGATACCACGTGGGTCACCAGCAAAAGGAGTACCGTCTGGCATATAGATATCACAAATCAAACGTGCAACGCGACTTTCTGTTACCCAAGGGAAAACAACCCAAGTATCAAGATCCGGATACAAATACATATCTGATTCTTCAATCCGTACGTACCCTTCAATAGAAGAGCCATCAAACATCATCTTATTATCGACTGCCTTTTTTAATTGACTGACAGGGATCTCAACATTCTTGATCGTTCCGAGTAGATCAGTAAACTGCAAACGTATAAAACGCACATTCTCTTCCTTGGCGAGACGAAGAATATCCTCTTTTGTATAACTCACTTATACCCTCTCCCTTTCGGTTCTGTATTCATTGTTATATGAATTGCTTATTTATTAAAAAACCGGGACAATTCGCCTTGAATTAATGACACTTGACCCGGTCTCTTACCAATGACTAGCTGCTGTTTCAGTAAACGGTGGAGTTGTGAATCAGATAATTCTCTACGTTTAACCTCAGTATCTGGAGTAATAACAGTAGCTTCTTCTGATTCTCTCGAGACAGGATTCATTACCTGCTTAATGCCAGCAATGTTAACACCCTTCTCAATCAGTGCTTTAATCTCAAGCAACCGTTCAACATCATTAAATGAGAACAATCGCTGATTCCCTGCTGTTCTAGCAGGTACAATCAAACTGTGTTGTTCGTAATAACGAATCTGCCTAGCAGATAAGTCTGTTAACTTCATAACAATACCAATTGGGAATAAGGCCATATTTCTACGAATATCGTCACCCATGACTCATCAACCTTCCAATGATCTAATATCTATCATTGTACATTTCATGATATGTGATGTCAATGGTATGTTAGATAAACTCACAATAATTTTCTGTCTTGCATGATCTGTATCGCTTTAAGTACACCATATTTCACATGGGAGTACGTTAATCCACCTTGCATGTATCCAATATAAGGCTCACGAATCGGCGCATCAGCGGATAATTCTAAACTCCCCCCTTGAATAAAGGTACCCGCGGCCATGATGACAGGATGCTCATATCCCGGCATATCCCAAGGTTCAGGTACAACATGACTATCTACCGCAGCAGCCCGCTGAATCCCTTGCACAAATGCGATAAGGTGTTCTGGCCCGGCAAAAGATATCGCTTGGATCAAATCCGTACGTTTCTCATCCCATGCCGGCTTGGTATCGAAGCCAAACCTAGCAAACATTGCCGAGGCAAACACGCTCCCCTTTATGGCTTGTCCAACGATCATTGGAGCCAGAAACAACCCCTGATAAATTCCACGGGTTGTTCCTAGCATTGCTCCTACTTCCCCACCAATCCCCGGTGCAGTTAAGCGATAAGAAGCGAGCTCTACGTACTCCTTCTTCCCACATATATAACCGCCTGTCTCAGCGATTCCTCCACCAGGATTTTTAATTAAGGAACCTGCCATAAGATCTACGCCTACTTCTGTTGGTTCAACTTCTTCGGTAAATTCACCGTAACAATTATCTACGAATATAATAATCTCTGGTTTGATTGACCTAATGCGGCGAACCATTTCTCCAATCTGTTCCACTGTAAAAGACGAACGCCAATCGTATCCTCTCGATCGCTGGATCCCAATCACTTTGGTAGCTGATGTTATTCCAAGCTCAACAGCGTCCCAGTCCACGCCTCCATCTTCTTTCAATGCAGCTTCTTGGTAGGTTATCCCAAAGTCAAGCAGTGAACCATTCCCATCGCCTACATTTCCGATGACTTTATGCAGTGTGTCATAGGGGCGCCCCGTAATGTAGAACAGTTCATCCCCTGGACGTAGAACTCCAAATAACGCCGTAGATATTGTGTGCGTACCAGAGGCAAAATGAGGGCGAACTAAAGCAGCTTCCGCACCGAATACATCTGCATAGACTAAATCTAACACTTCACGTCCGCGATCATTATATGCATAGCCTGTAGAAGCAGCAAAATGATAATCACTTACTTGATGTTGTTGAAAAGCATCAATGACCTTCCACTGATTGTGATCTACTATCTTATCTATTACTTTAAGCGGACCTTCAATTTGTTCCTCCACTTCATTCATACATTGTTCCAATTCTTCACTGAACCGTGCCATCGTTTTTTAATTCTCTCCCCTGCTGTCATCAATCTAACATGAATTGTCTTATATAATGTCCAAACTTGCCATTAAATAACATCTAACTTACAATTCAATGAATTCTTTAAGCATGTATTCATGTTTTACGTAATCTGCTTTGTGTAGTAAAACCTTATAAAGTAGATCGCTCTCATCAAACTCCTGCTCTATGACATCTCCTACACGATACAATAAAGAGGTTAAGTCTCCACGATCGGCAGGAATACGGAAAGTGATTGTATCTCCAGTCAGTGTCGTCTGTACAGCTTCACGGATCGATAACAGATCTGCTTCGTCGAACGCACTTATTTTTAAATAACCGTCACCCGAACCCAGCATCTGTAACTGTTCCGGATTGCACATATCCTTCTTGTTATACAGGACAATCTGAGGCTTAGCCGCTACTCCAAGATCCTGTAAGATCGACTGTACCACTTTCATTTGGTCTTCTCTCATCTCTGAAGAAGAATCCACCACATGTAGAATCAGATCAGCTTCGTTCACTTCTTCCAGAGTTGCGCGGAATGCAGCTATCAAATCGTGTGGTAAATTCTGAATGAATCCTACTGTATCCGTCAATACCACTTCTTTACCACTCGGTAATTCTAATACACGAGAGGTAGGATCAAGTGTCGCAAACAACTGATCTTGAATATATACATCTGCATCTGTCAGTTGATTCAACAAAGTGGATTTACCAGCATTTGTATATCCCACAAGAGCCACCTGCGTAACGCCACTCTTCTGTCTGCGTTCACGATATAATTTTCGGTGTTTTGTAATTTCATCCAATTGTTGCTTCAGATCATTGACTCTGTCCCTGATATGGCGTCGATCCATCTCCAGTTTACTTTCCCCAGGTCCACGAGTCCCTATCCCACCACCGAGCCGAGAAAGATTCTGACTTTGTCCTGAAAGGCGGGGCAAGAGATAGGTTAACTGTGCTAATTCCACTTGAATGATTCCTTCGCGTGTTTTAGCTCTCTGTGCAAATATATCTAGAATGAGTTGCGTACGGTCAATAATTTTCACATCTAAGCTTTCCTCTAGATGTCTAACCTGAGCACCTGAAAGTTCATGATCAAAGATGGCAGTAGTCGCATTGGTAGCTTCCATCACTAGTCGAAGTTCCTCAACCTTCCCTTTACCAATAAACCATTTAGGGTCAGGCTTTTGAAGATTCTGCCTAAGTGAATCTAGCACCTCAACACCTGCGGTTTCTGCTAGTTGGACAAGTTCATGGAGTGAATATTCGGGATCAATCCCTTTTCTCTTTACCTCATCCGTTACTAGACTTACTAGAACCGCCCGGTCCTTCATATCTGTCTCTGTGTCATGTGTGGAGTTAATCATGAATAAATGGCCCCTTTATCTACTTGTTGTTCGAAATGGCATGCCTTTCACTATATTCCCTGCCTCGAATCCAATTTGAAATCTTCTGTTCGGAGTGTCATGAGCTCAATCTTACCTGGTTGACTATTCACGTATTGATTCAAGAGCCGCACGGCATGGTTTCTTATCGACTTTTCAATCATGTTGCGAATATATCTTCCATTACTGAATGCATGCAAGCTTTCATTCTTCTCCAACAGAATGTGTTGCTTCATCTTAAGTATCGCCTGTGGCATAAGAATATAGTCTCTTTCTTTAGCCATTCCTTCAGAAATTTGAATCAGTTGATCCACTGTGTAATCGGAGAAGTCAACCTGGATAGGGAATCGAGAAGGGAGTCCGGGGTTAGTCTGTAAGAAGAATTCCATTTCTTCAGAGTAGCCCGCTAGTATAAGAATAAACTGATTCTTATGGTCTTCCATAGATTTCACTAAAGTATCAATAGCCTCTTTACCGAAATCCTTCTCACCACCTCTAGCAAGACTGTAGGCTTCATCAATAAATAGAATTCCACCCATCGCCTTTTTGACGAGTTCCCTAGTCTTCTGTGCTGTATGCCCAATATACTCACCCACTAGGTCAGCCCGTTCTACCTCAATAAGATGTCCCTTACTGAGTACACCCATTTTTTGAAAAAGCTTAGCGATGATACGCGCTACCGTCGTCTTACCTGTCCCCGGATTACCTTTAAAGATCATGTGATACACATGGCCACCACTTGCCAGTCCAGCTTCTGAACGTAAATGCGCCACCTGAAGTAACGCATAGATTTCGTGAACTAGTTCTTTAATGTTATCCAGCCCAATCAATTGATCGAGTTCTCGTTGAATTTCCTGGTATAGCCCCTGCTCAGTCTGTTTCTTATTCACCTTTACAGGCTCTATATCAGGCACTACATTGTTTAGTACGGGGGCCTCTTGACTCCGCAAAATCACATTAATTTGCCTGGATGGCCTGCCTTCAGGCTGGCCATTTGCGGCCGCGACACGCCCGTTCATGCATCCATCACCTCATTATCTACTGGGATGACATCTCTATTCAATGTATTCTACTTCATGGAACGTTATTAACAGTTTCATCCGATTTAAATCCAATAATCATTAATAATTCATTCATCTTCCATTTCGTGAAGGCTAGGGCCTCTCTTGTTTTGTGAACAGACATCTGTAGCACCTTCGATTCTGCAAGCCCAAGTTTCGGTTCATCATATTGTAAATACTTTGCTATCTCTAAGGAACGCATCCCATGGTATGTATGTGTAATGATCACGGCAGACGTCCAACCCTGCTTATCCATAAGCTGCTGGCTGAACAATAAATTTTCCCAAGTATCTGTCGCTTCATTCTCTAGAATAATTGCCTCTTCGGGAACTCCATGATCCAGTAAATACTGAGTCATCCCTTGTGCCTCTGTATATCTCATGTCTGGACGATCCAATCCTCCAGTTACAATAAAGTTCTTAAATTTACCTTCGTGATATAACCGTAATCCTTCTTCTAGCCTTTCACGAAGACCTGGACTCGGAACATCCCCCCATAGAGCAGCACCCAGAATAATAGCAACATCTACGGGTGGGTTGATATCCGAGCTAGTCGTCCGATTAATTTGCCAAACAACATATCCAAGCCATAGTAGAACCACTAGACAGATAGATAGAATGATGCAGAATATTTTTTTGATTGTATGACGACCCTTATTTAAGGAAAAAATCATATTCTCCTCCTGAATTCACCATTTTCAAACAAATGTTTACGGTGTTCAAGCGACATCATGAAGTAGGGAAATTGTTGTGCTTCAATCTCGTGTAATAAATGCTCAGCGGTTAACGTAGCAAGATTATAATCCTCTAGCGTTATGTCGCTTCGTCTTAAAGCATCATCTAATTCATCTTCATCCAGTAGGAAGACTTCCCCATTCTTTAATACCACCACATCCAAATACAAATCATCGAACCAAGGTACCCCCTGATCGGTTACACCTTGAACTTTGCAAGTATCAATATACCATTGAATAATTTCTTGTCGTTCATCAAACATAGCAGTGACGATATAATGGCAGTTCTTAGGGAAGTACTGTAACCAAGAATACCCTTTGTCTGCAATACGATACGTATGATTCCCATAAGTTTTCCATAGTGGTTCTTTTAGGTTATAAATCGTATACAACGTAATATAACCCGTGAACCTCTCGGACTCTACATATCGACAAGTAAAACGCCGGCGTGAAATACGACGCCAGTTCGCGCGATCTCCAAATTTACGTTTCATGGAAAATACCCTCTCCAGTATGGTAGCTACAGCTAGCTTAACACATTTAGGAATCACACTCAAAAAGTTTAAAAAATTATGTATAGCCGGATTGTCATGCCCCTTACTTATCGTGACAATCCGTCCATTATAAATGGATAAAGCCCCCACATGGGAGCTTTATCCGTCATCGTTATGGATTTACCGTTCCAGAGTCCGCCCCTCCATCAGGTGTACCCTGTTGAGATCCGTCAACTGATATACCGTCTGTTGGTGTTTCTGGCTCAGTCTGAGTGTTATCTGGCGGTGTAACTTCTGCGCCAGTATCACTACCTGTGTCGCCCCCAGGAGGAGTAACTTCTACACCATCACCACTACCACTATCACTACCATTACCATTACCATTACCATTACCGTTATTGTTTCCATTACCTTTATTACCGTTTCCATTACCGTTATGATTTCCATTATCTATATTACCGTTACCACTTCCGTTACCATTCCCATTATTCTCATCAATAGGAGGTTCTATCGGTTCTGTTTCATCAATTGGGTCTTCAAAAATATCCGTCACTTCGATCATAACCTGAACGGTATTAGATTGTTCTGATTCAACACCACTATCAGGTTGAATTGCTGTCACATAATACTCGTAAGTAAGACCTTCTAAGGCATTGAAATCTTCCGCCTCAGATGAAGTGGCTGAGTCGGTAATCACCGAATAACTACCTTCTGAAGATTCTTTACGATATACACGATACTGCACATTCTCTTCTTGTGATGCATTCCATGATAAGGATACAATCTGAGTCTCTGGATTATAAGATGCAATTAAGCCACTTACACTTGCCACAGGTTCTGGCTCAGTTACTGGTTCTTGTTCTGGCTCAGCTTGCTGCACCTCTTTGGGTACTGGGAAACTTTTGGCATCGAATCCTTGGACGGCCTGCTCCATGACCTTGCCCCAGAATCCAGCAGCAAGCGAGCTACTCTTCTTAAGCATATGATCTTTATCTGGTTTGTCATAACCCATCCATACCGCCGCAGTGAGCTCAGGGGTATAACCTACGAACCATACATCACGATTCGAACTATTACCAGTGATTCCACTTTGTGTTGTACCTGTTTTACCTGCAACGGGCCTATTAATTTTAGCCTTTGTTCCCGTACCACTATTGACGACATTCTGCAACATTTGTGTCATTTGATAAGCGGTATTATCACTCATGACTTGTGTTCCTTTATCTTTATGCTCATATACTGCCTTTTCATCACTATCGATAATACTCTTAATGGAGTAAGCCGGATTAAGAACTCCACCATTAGCAAACGCACTATACGCTTGGGTCATTTCCAACGTATTCGTCCCTGTACTCATTCCACCGAGCGCTAATGATAGATTCTTGTCCTCATCCTCCATGTTGATACCTAACTTTTGCGCAAACTTAAATCCTGTACTTACACCAATTTCGTTCAGCAGCCACACGGCAGGGATGTTCTCCGATTTCTGGATCGCATCAGCCATACTTATTGTATTCGAGTAACCATGTAGATTACGGGGACAATAATTTGCGAAACACTGCTCTCTATTACTCAAAGGTGTATCGATTGTAACGCTACCCGATTCGAGTGCAGGAGCATATGACACAATCGGCTTAAGAGATGAACCCGGTTGACGACGACTATCCGTTACACGACTATAACCCTTACGTTCATAGTCACGCCCACCAAGTAATGCAATTACCGCACCATTATCATTATTCATGATCATCATGGAGCCTTGAACTTGCTGATCATCTACACTCTCTTCAAAATTACTAGCATCAGCGAATTCCTTCTCCACGACTAATTGTGCATTAGCATCCATCGTCGTATAAATTTTGTATCCACCGATATTCAGATCATCTTGTGATAGCCCACTTACATTCTCCGCTTCACTCATGACATAATCCATAAAAGCTAGATACTTCTGCTTCTTGGCTGGTGGAGTATAATCATAAACCACAGTTTTGGCTACGTTTCTTTCTTTGCTCGTAATATATCCTTGCTCTTCCATCAATTGAAGAACAACGGAACGACGCTGCATAGATAGATCTGGATTGCGAAGCGGATTATATTTAGTTGGTCCCTTCGGCATGGCTGCTAATGTAGCCATTTGCCACACTTCCAGCTTATTCAGATCACTTTTACCAAAATAATATTCAGAGGCTGCCTTGATTCCATAGATTTGTCCTCCGAAATTAATCCGGTTGAGATACAACGTAATAATTTCATCTTTTGTTTTATCTCGCTCAAGCGCCATGGCAATAGACACTTCAGTGGCTTTACGGAAAAAGGTTTTGTCTCTAGTTAAGAACACATTCTTGGCCAATTGCTGCGTAATGGTACTACCACCCTCAACTGCAGATCTTGCGATAACGTCCTTAACCGCAGCACGTCCGATCGACCAAATATCGACCCCACTGTGTTCATAGAAGCGCTTATCTTCCGTAGCAACGAAGGCATCTTTCAGCAGCTTAGGAATTTCGTCTCCATCAACAGGATCGCTTTGTTGGATTGAAAGTTCACCCATCAGTTTACCATTACGATCATAGACTTTCGAATTCTCATGAACTGTCAATTTATCCTCATTGTTAGCTAACAGCTTCTGACCAGCTATCGTAATGTATAAATATCCACCTAAGGCACAAAAGATAGCAAAGGCTACCGTAAAAAACATAGTCCAAAAGACACGTTTTTTTGTAATTCTTTTCTTTTTCTTCGGTTTGGGCACTTCTCTCTTTGTAGTTGTCGTTGTCGTTACCCTTCCCCTTGGGGTTTGTTTCTTATCCATTGTAAACCTCCTAAATCCTCTTTATTACCTAGTCCTTTTAATGAAAAGAACAACCTTTACAGGTTGCTCATGTCTGCTACCTATTCTCTTAAACGAAATAATACCGAAAAAGTTTCATTGCTTAAATTATCTTTTCATTATCCCTCAGTCTGGGATTCCTGCATCAGCGAAACATTACGCTGTGGGGTTATGGTTGAAATTGCATGCTTAAACAGCATTTGTTGGCGGCCTTCACTATCCACAACAACCGTGAAATTGTCGAATGCTTTAATCGTTCCCCTGATTTGGAAACCGTTGACCAGAAATATGGTAACAGGGATGTTTTCTTTCCGCAGTTGGTTCAAGAATGTATCTTGGATGTTGATGGATTTGTTCATGAATTGTACCCCCAATGATTCAATTAGATTGTTTAGATATATATTCAATATCTGATATAAACTTTCCTGCTATTATACCACGGATCTGTTCGAAACTCGTAGAAAAGTTTGCAGGTTCTGTAACATCTACCCACGAAATCTCGTTCATGTGGCGAAACCAGGATAGCTGTCGTTTGGCAAACCTTCGCGTATCCCGCTTCAATAGCGTTATCGTATCCTCAAGATTCATCTCTCCTTGTAGATACGATATTATTTCTTTATACCCTAACCCCTGCATAGAGATTAGACCTGACCCGTAGCCTTTATGCAGCAATGAGGATACCTCCTCAACCAAACCCTGCTGTAACATCTGATCGATGCGGCCTTCAATACGTTTATATAGCATTTGCCTATCCATTGTCAAACCCATGAGGCATAATTGATAGGGAGACTCCTTACTCTGAGTTGCCATTTGAGCCGAAAGAGTCGTACCTGTGAGATGAAATATTTCTAGCGCACGAACAACTCGTCGTTGATCATTTGCATGGAGTCTCTTAGCACTGACCGGATCTACCAACTTCAAGCGATCATGCAGTTCCTCAGCACCGTGAGTATCTGCGAAGGCAAACTGTTCTCGTCTGAAATCCTCGTCCGCACCCACTTCTGTGAACTGAAATCCGTAGCATACAGACTCAATATACAATCCCGTTCCGCCTACGATAAAAGGAAGCTTTCCCCTAGCATGGATCTCGCTTATTAAGCGGCGGCACTGTTCCTGAAATTCAGCGACTGAATAAGGTTCATCAGGATCATGGATATCGATCAAATGATGTGGAATTCCGTCCATTTCATGTTCGGAGATTTTGGCTGTCCCAATATCCATCTGCCGATATACCTGCATAGAATCTCCTGAAATAATTTCACATCCATAACGTTTAGCAATTTCAATGCTCATCTTAGTTTTACCAACTGCTGTAGGTCCAACGAGCACAAGTAAACGTGGTTTAGTCTCTGTTGTCAAGGAATATCACTCCATACGCGATTTTTGATTGGCCATGTTCCTGCATAGTAAAGCCTAATCGTGCAAATTCAGGACTGCCCCATTTCTCTTTAAGCAGAATTGATTTGCGGGCTACCCTCTTTGCTTCCTCAATGACTGCAAGACTGAGCGCATCACTATTAGCAAATTTCCGCAATGGATTAATCGCAGCGGAATCCATTATAGGCTCTCGAAACATCGGATCAAAGTACACAATATCCACACTATTGTCCGCCATTTGTTGTAAAATATCAAGGTGATGCCCTAGCCTTACCTCAATTCTGCGCATCGCTTCGTTTACTTTGACAACCGCTGTCACATAATGATTGAGCCCTTCTGTAAGTAACACTGCTAAATGTTCAGAACTCTCGACCGCAATGACTTTCCCGTCCGTACCACCCTTTACAGCGAATACAAGAGCATCACTACCGAGGCCCGCTGTACAGTCTAGCACCGTATCTCCCTCTACCATTCCGGCTACTTCAAGCATCGGATCAGGTTCGCCTTTGAGCACTCTTTTGGCACGAACGAATCCCATACTTGGGTGATACTCCATGGGTGGGAACCCAGGTCTAACCAAGCGCGCTCCATTCTCAAGCACCACAAGAACAACGGAATCATTATGAGCTTGAACAAGTTTGTTCAGAGAAGTTTTACACCGGGGTACATATGTGAACCCTGTAAGTGCAGATAATGCCTTAGCGCGGGTAACCAAAGCGTCTGAATCCGCACTTCCTGTTGTTATAATCATTCCATTCTCCTGACGTTATTCCATATTTATCTCACACTCACTGAGCCTTAATTTCAGCTCAAAATGGCTACATGACACGCTTAAATAATTTTTCTAAATCATAAGTGGTAAAAGAAATTACAATCGGCCGGCCATGCGGACATGTGTACGGTTGCTTACATGTAGCAAGACGTTCGAGCAGTGTATCTGATTCAAGGTTCGTAAGCTTCTGATTTGCTTTAATTGAAGCTTTACAAGAGCACAACACAGAGGATTTCTCTCTTAATTTGGCAAGATCGATGATACGTTCACTAAGAACCCATTCCGCCATTTCCTCAATAATAGCTTGTTCATCCCCTTTTGGGAACCAATACGGGTGTGAGCGCACGCGGAAGGTTTGCCCCCCAAAATGTTCCAGATACACCCCCACTTGTTCGAACCAATTCAGCTTCGATTTCAGTTGCTCGCTTTCAGAAGGTGTAAATTCTAACGTAATCGGTAATAAAAGCTCCTGCGAAGCATCTGCGGGTTGTCCAAATTGTTCGTAATAGAACTCATAATTAATCCGCTCATGAGCCGCATGTTGATCAATTAAGTAAAGCCCCTTATCATTCTGAGCAATCAAATACGTACCATGATGCTGTCCAATAAGTGTCATTTCAGGAAAGGGCGGAATTTCGCTTGTTCCACCTGTTGCTTGCGCAAATAACTCCTGAGTGAGCGCGGGATTCACAGATTGTGAATTCCGATAATTAGGAACTCCATTCGTAGTTCCTTTGGCATAGTAGCTTTGGGCGCTTGCTTCACGTACAGCATCATTTCCATCAGACCGAAGTTTAACCCCATCTTGTGACTGCTGAAATGGATTGAACGCGTTGTGTTCCATCTTATTCTTATCCCTAACTTCTGGGTTATTAGAATCAGAAGGGTCCGTGACGGAGGGTGCTTTGGAAAATCCGAACTGTTCTTGTATAAAAGATGAGTTACTATTTCCTATATTGGTCTTCACAGGCTGTGGAATAAGTACCTCTTGTCGTAAGACAGCATGTACCGATTGCTCTATAAAAGGATACAGTTCTGCTTCCTTACTGAACCGAACCTCCAATTTCGCAGGATGAACGTTAACATCAACTAAGGATGGGTGCATGTTCAAAGATAGAATACCCATTGGGTATCGATTGATAGGTAATAACGTATGATAAGCTCTCAAGATCGCATGATTCAACCCATTATTTCGAATGTAACGTCCATTCACAATGGTTGAAATTCCGTTACGATTGGAGCGTGTCCATTCTGGACGGCTAATAAACCCTTGGATACTGAAATCCATGTCTTCTGCTTGAATGGGGAGCATCGCCTTAGCGGCCTGTGTCCCATAAATCGCAGCAATGACCTGTAATAAGTCACCATTGCCTACCGTCTGTAATAACGTATTATCATTATGTTTAAGCGTCAAGCCAATCTCAGGATGCGAGAGTGCTATCCGATATATATAATCCGAAATATGTCCTAATTCTGTCTGGATGGTCTTCATATATTTCAACCTTGCAGGTGTGTTATAGAATAGTTCCTTGACGACAAAATCGGTCCCCCGTGAAGAAGCTGTATCCTCTTTTACAATTAACTTTCCACCTTCTATAACAAGCCTACTTCCCAATCCATTATCACTGTTAGAAGTGATTAGTTCGACCTTTGACACAGCCGCGATACTTGCCAGCGCTTCTCCTCGGAACCCGAGACTTGTAATGTGGAAAAGATCTCGCCCATGCATAATCTTACTTGTCGCATGACGGTAAAAGGCGGTCTCACAGTCTTCTGGGTCTATACCTGACCCATTGTCCGTTACTCGGATGGTCTGAAGCCCACCCTCCTCTACTGTGATCACAATCTTGGCGCTTCCTGCATCGATTGCATTCTCCACCAATTCTTTCACAACAGAAGCTGGCCGTTCAACTACCTCACCTGCAGCAATCTGATTGGCAACATGCTCGTCCAATATATGAATTTTGGCCATGCCGATTCCCCTTCTTTCACCATGATTACATCTGAACTCATGTTAACACTTATAGGCCCTTGGCCTTCACACTCAGTTCATGCAGAATCTGCATCGCTTGTAGAGGTGTCATGTTCATAAGATCAACATTTTTGACAGACTCAATAATGTCAGCTACGGATCGATTCATAGGCGCTATAGCTGGATTAGCTTTCTTACTCACTTTCAAGTCTTCCTCACCAAAAATAGAAAGTTGCACGACATCCTGGGCTGTGCTAAGGGTCTCCTGAAGATAAGTATCAACCCGCTCTTGAACTTGTGAATTACCCTCTTCACCGCTGACCAAATTCCCTAATTTCATCGTAGGGATCTCAGAGCCTTGGTTCTCCTTCTGCTCTGAGCTAGAACCCGCTAGAGCCTTATCCTCCACTCCAACCGCAACCTGTGAAGTTGCTTGTTCTAAGTGATTTAATAGCGTATTAGCACGATCAATAATAGACCCTGGCAAGCCTGCCAGACGTGCGCAATATATACCATAACTGCTACCTGCCGCTCCAGGAATTAACTTCCGTAGAAAATGGACCTTATCACCACTTTCCTGTACAGACATCGAGTAATTACGGAGCCCACTCAGCCCTTCCTCCATATGTGATAACTCATGAAAGTGAGTCGAGACAAGTGCTTTACAGCCGATGCTATCATGTACATACTCAATGACAGCTTGAGCGATGGCCATTCCCTCGCTCGTGGATGTACCGCGTCCAAGCTCATCGATAATGATCAAGCTTCGTGGTGTCGCTTTCTCAGTCATCACTTGAATATCAGCCATCTCAACCATAAATGTACTCTGTCCACCAATTAAGTCATCGGCTGCGCCAATCCGCGTAAATATGCGGTCAATCATCGGCATATTGGCAAAAGATGCCGGTACGAAGCAACCGATCTGTGCAATAATCGCGATCAAGGCTACTTGACGCATATACGTACTCTTACCAGCCATATTGGGTCCAGTAATTAGCAGAATATTTGCAGATTCACGAGACAATTCGGTCGCATTAGATATAAAAGAAGAATCTTTCATAACCGCTTCTACAACCGGGTGGCGGCCACCTTCAATGATAAGATTGTAATCGTCTGTAAGCGTTGGCTTGACAAATCCTCGTTCTGCGCTCACTGCAGCTAATGATTGATACACATCAAGTTCTGCAACCTTCTCTGCAAGACTCTGAAGACGAGGAATTTGAGCATTAAGCTTATCTCTCAGCTCTGTAAAGAGCTCATATTCTAGGTCTACCATCTTGTCCTGAGCTTCGAGAATAAGTCCTTCTTTCTCTTTCAGTTCAGGCGTTACATACCGCTCAGCATTTGCCAACGTCTGCTTGCGCTCATATCTACCTTCAGGCAACGAAGTAATATGAGATTTAGTCACTTCAATATAATAACCAAACACCTTATTGAAACCTATCTTCAATGACTTAATTCCCGTAGCTACTCTTTCTCTAGCTTCAAGTTCAGCAATCCATTGCTTACCATTCATACTTGCTTCGCGTAATTCATCTAAATGCTCATGATACCCTGGCTTAATAAGTCCTCCGTCCCGAACAGATATAGGAGGCTCATCAACAATGGCTCGATCAATGTCATCACATAAATCAACACAAGCATCCATCTCATTGGCGATCTTGCCAAGAGTACGAGAGGAAGAGAAAGCGCACAGTTCTTTAAGTGATGGAATTTGTCTCAAAGATACTTTGAGAGCTGTAAGATCACGACCATTCGCATTCCCAAAAGCTATTCTGCCTACCAAACGTTCTAAATCATAAATTTTCCCAAGAGAACCGCGCAAATCTTCTCTTAGAATAAGCTGATTATATAATAACTCCACAGCTTCGAGACGTTCCTCTATCCGGCTAACATGTAAGAGAGGTTTATCTATTCTACGTCTAAGAAGCCGAGCCCCCATAGATGTCTCTGTACGATCTAACAACCACAGGAGTGAGCCCTTCTTCGATCTTTCTCTAACCGTCTCTACTAGCTCTAAATTACGCCGTGTAAATGGATCAAGAATCATATAGTGCCCCGGTTCATAGGGCGAAATCTGTGTGAGCTGTCCAAGGGAACGCTTCTGAGTCTCACTTAGGTAAGAGAAGAGTACAGAGATACAAACCTGCCGCTCTTGATCCAGTCGCACCCATACAGCTTCACCGAATTGGCTTCGTACTAACTTCTCATCACGTCTGTTCCAAGGCGTGTAGACAACGGGACGATTCCCCTGAAGCTGCAATGAACGAATACTTTCCAATACGCTCTCGTCCCCGATAATCTCGGAAGGTTCATAGATATTGATCTCGTCACGTAACCACTCTAATGAGGAAGGTACAGAAGTCACATAAAGTTCCCCCGTAGACAAGTCACAAGCTGTTAAACTCATCATCCCGCCTGTCTCCACTGTACATACGATGTAGTTGTTGGATTTATCCGCAATATTTTTGCCTTCCATCACTGTACCTGGCGTAATAATGCGTACAATCCCACGTTCCACCATTCCTTTAGCGGCTGAGGCTTCCTCTAATTGTTCGCAGACTGCGACTTTGTATCCTTTTTCAATTAAACGCTGGATATAACCTTCAGCTGCGTGATAAGGAACACCACACATGGGAATCTTATCTTCCCCACCCCCTGCACGTGCCGTTAAGGTGATTTCCAACTCCTTGGAAGCTACTACCGCATCTTCAAAAAACATTTCATAGAAATCCCCTAGACGAAAAAATAAAAATGCGTCTTGAGCTTGTTGTTTAATATTTAAATATTGCTCAATCATTGGCGTATAGTTGGCCATGACTTACCCCCGTATTTGTACTTAAGTTGTTATTTATTATAGCACAGGAACATTCCATAGCGGACGGATATCCCTTGATTCATCCCATGTATTGCCTCGTAACATATGATCTAGAAGGGGATCTATATATTTAGCGTACTGTGGATAGTCCGTAAGAGATATCATATCTTGAAACAGAGGATGAATACAATCCTGTAAGATTTGTCTATTGCCCTCATAATAAGCCTTATGAATCGTTTCACGGTTTAAAGGACGTCGTACGAGCTGTTTGTAATTCCTCACAATTAAATAAGCCATGTATACGATTCCCTTTGCCACAAGTGGCGAGACTAGGAAACTAGGCAGCGTGCGATACTCGAACCCACCATGAGGTTGTCTTCTAAAGTCCCCTAGGAAGCCATACTTAGGTCTTCTATTTAAACAGGATATATCCTCTAGTAGCACTATAGGAAGAGCTAGATAGTTATCTAAGACATGGAGAAGTGATGGTGTCAGCACAATCCCACTAAAATGCAAATGACCTCCTAAGGGCAGCCCAGGAATCGGCATCCCCCCAGCTTGCCAGATGAGCGAACGATCCTCAATCAAATAGCTAGCGGTAGCCATGGCATGCATGAGTTCAACCAATAGGCCTCTTGGTTGCATACTTGGATTCGGGCGTAGCTCTGCTACAGGGTAAGAGGTCATCCCCTCGATATGTACAGCATCACAACCTACCTCACCTTCACGATCAAGGAATTGGGAGGCTGGAACCATCTTCCCTGCACTCTGGTCTACCAGCAGAAATTCTGGATCCATCCCCATCATCAGCTCTATACCTTGTACTTCTTCAGCCTGAAGTGCATCCTTCATATCTCCAGCCTGTTGCTTATACTGTTTAACCCATTGGGGATCAGTCAACTTCGAGGCGGGCGTGATCTGTTCTAGGACGTAGCGTCGGTCACCTGAAGCCGACAGGATAACCTCACCCGCGGCTAAGCCTAATGTATACAAACATCGAATCGCTACCTTCTGTAGCCGCTGCAACCATTTGTTCTGCACATCTATATCCTTAGCTATCGGAAACAATGTCCTTCTTATCCCTTTTGAACCCCCACTTTCAATCACACTGATGTGAAATACGCGCAAATAATATATCTGAATAACATATCTGCGACGAAATGAAGTCTGGTCGTGTAATGTTGTACTTGGTAACAGATGTGATTCTATACCTGATCGAATAAGCCAAGCATGACGAACAGCAAGGGGCATGGACTCATAGCGGCGAACGCCTTGGTTCAATTTCATCTCCACCTTTTTAGAGGTTGTAACAATCATGTCTGTGAAAAACGCTTTATACCCAAAAATAAAAATAAAAAAAGAGGGCATACGCCCTCTACGCCGCCGCCCTCGTTACATATACTACTGTATACTTCTTGTTACAATCCCCGATGATTACAGGTCGTCATCCAGTGTGTCGGGGTCAAGATCATCGTAATCTACAATTCCATCATCCGCGAACTCAAATTCTTTGTCTTCATAATCTCCACAGCCATTCGTGCAGATCTGAACGCATACTTTAGTCTCAGCTACTAATTCAACTGAGAATTCCCTTTCAACGCGGATGATGACACTGCCCCCTCCTGAAGATACACTGGCTTCGACACAACTTGGTTCCTGCGATGCCTCAGCAGATACCTCCACTGTTGAAGTCCGGTGTTTAGGGTCTAGATACGATAGCGGTACAAAATCTACATAGGGTACTGATTCCTTCGCAACGTCGGTTTGAGAGTTTTTGTCATAGGAATACCAAATGTTGATGTCGTAAGTACCAATAACTTCAATTCCGTCCCCGGCAGAAACCGCTTCGTACTGGTGATTTATAATCCAAGCACCTAGTATACTAGTCGGGTTATGAGGTGGAGTTACGGTATGTGTTACGGTAGAGAACTTACGACCTTTGCCGCAGATCGCTTTCGTAATAATCTCTCTACATTGATGTTTACGGCTTAATGACATCTTTGAACCTCCTCCATACAATCATTCACTATTAAGTGTATGCAGGACATGGGCGAATGTTGAATATATTGGTATAAATAAATTTTGTGAGGCAAAAATAAGATCTTTGCGAATGATTCTCTTATGCATATTAGCAGTTATAAACGCGCACAATAACTGCTAATGACACTATAGAGTTTATTTATTTAGAACATATTAAAGGTGGGTTACAATGAATAGAGTAAAAAAGTCTCACATATTCTGCCTGTTTATCACTCTAAATTTCATATGTATAAACATTACTTTTGCTGAGCCCAATTCTACTGTCAGTAAAGGAAGAGAGTATTATGAGAAACGCGGAGAGATTGTGTGGGAAGTACCGTCAGCTAATAAGCAAATTGCGCTTACCTTTGATGATGGACCTGATTCTATAAAAACACCGAAAATTCTTGATTTACTGAAACAATATGAAGCAAAGGCCACTTTCTTTGTTGTGGGTAATCGCGCTGAGAAACTACCTGACATCGTAAAGCGAGCACAACAGGAAGGACATGAGATTGGAAATCATTCCTACTCCCATCCCGCCTTTAGTCGCTCCTCCATAAAAGGGATGAAATCAGAGTTAGATCGAACACAAGAGATTATCTACAAAGCCACGGGACACAAAGCCACGCTGTATCGTCCACCTGGTGGAAGCTACAACGAATCCGTTGTTAACATTTGTAAACAAAATGAATTATTAATGATCCTATGGTCATGGGATCAGGATACCAAGGATTGGGCCAGCCCCGGGGTAGGGAGAATTGTTAATAAAGTAATTCAGAATGTACACGATGGCGATATCATTCTTATGCATGATTATGTTCACAAAAGTTCACAAACCGTTGAGGCCTTAGCAAAAATATTACCAGAGCTTAAACGAAGAGGATATTCCTTCGTCACAGTATCTGAGCTACTCACCAATAAAGAGGAATCGGACAACCATATAAAGGCTACGAAATAATATGTGTTGCTTATGAACAGATACCCTTTCCTATTAAGTCACTCGACAGGTCCTCTACCTAATATGCAGAATAAAAGCCTGAAGCATGCCTCTACAGCAGCTTTCTTTGGGCTTCTATTTCCTGGCATCAGAACACTCTAACTTTCCCTTGCTCTGGTACAGAGGCTTTATTTTTTTTAGCTATTTTCAGATACAAGGATAGTTCACGGCATAGTTGTAGAATCGAGGATCGAACTTCAAACTCTTCTCTTGTTGTCGGAAGATCCATTGTTTTGAAATCCTGTTCCAATTGACTTAGTAAAAGTTCCGTACGCCCAGTGTATTGCTCTTCAGTCACATCGCCACTTAACTGCTCAAATAGCTCAGCCACTAGATCTGCTTGGGGCAGCTTCTGGTATACATCCGCAATTAGCTGCATCATCAGCATCATCAAATCTAGTTGTTCTCTCCGCATATAAAAGTATATATTCCATGCCTCATCCGGATGAACCATCTGGTTCTCCATCGCTCGATCAGCTGCTATAGCGCCGCTCTGGATAGCTTTACTCGCTTCAATAATTTCATTTCCATTCCATATGTACTCTGGATCACGTAACGTACGACCCACATGGCTAAAAATAACCGCGAACAGCCCGTCCACTTTTTTGCGAATATCCATCATCTGTTCTCCGCCTCTAGGCATATAGATCATATTCACAATCATCGCAGACCCAAGCCCAATCACAAGTAATTCGATTTGTGTAACCAATGTATTAAATGAGACATTTCCACTACCAAACACACGGAACACTACGACTGAACTCGTCACAATACCTTCTTTGAAGCTTGACCTTACAATCAGCGGAAATCCAAACAATACATATAAAGCAAGTACCCAGTAATGGAAACCAAATAGTAGAAATAATCCACACGCAAAAAGAAGCCCCACTAGCGAGGCAAAAAATCGAGCTGTAACGGTCCTAAGACTTCTTTTGCGCGTCACCTCCACGCCCAGTATTGCTAATAACCCTGCCGATTGAGGATTGGGAATCCCCAATGCGTTAGCAACCATAATGGACATTAGCGTGGCAATCGCTGTTTTGATCACTCGAAACCCCATGAGGACCCTCCTCTGTTCATTATAAAATGTCTTCTCATGGTACTAAATTTTAAAGATCTATACAATGTGACATGTCACCTCATTAGCATTTATCGGTGTGACATTAACTTATGCTCCATATACACAACAAGCTGGTACATCAGTGTAGCAACAACTGCAATCACAAATAAGCTTGCCAATACGAGGGTGAAGTTAAACACTTGAAAACCGTATATAATCAAATATCCAAGCCCCATCTGCGCCACTAGGAACTCACCAACAATAACCCCTACCCAAGATAATCCTACATTCACTTTTAAAGTTGAGATAATGGCTGGGAAAGAAGCTGGAAAAATAACTTTACGAAACACTTGTGATCTAGAACCTCCGAACGTTCGCACCACCTTAACTAGATTGGCATCCACTTCTGAGAAACTATTGTAGACAACAAGCGTTGTTATGATCACTATCACCGATAACGTCGTAATGACGATAGCTAGAAATCCTGCGCCGAACATGACGATAAATAGCGGCCCCAGGGCAACCTTCGGCATGCTATTGAACACAACCATATAAGGATCTAACACCTTAGATAAGAAAGGCGACCACCAGATCAGTACGGCAAGCAGTGTACCTAACAAGGTCCCTAGAATGAACCCCACCACCGTCTCTCCAACTGTAACTGCTAGATGCCCCCATAGCTCACCGCTAACGATATCTTTCCAGATTTGTTCGAATATTCTCGTCGGATAGCTGAATAACAGGACATCAATCCATTTGAATCGCCCTGCTGTCTCCCATAAGGTGAAAAAGAGCAGCAATATTCCCATTTGTACTGAGAACACGCTGCGGCGTTGTTTCTTTTGAGCTTTAAGTTGCTCTTGGTATATTTCATCAAGCCAACTTTGCTCAACAGGAAGGCACTTATCCATCCTCGTCCTCATGTTGACCAACACCCCCTCTATACACTTGTACTATCCATTTCGCTCCATATTTCATGAAACAGCTCTTGAAACCCTGCTTGATCACGTGCATCAAACGGAAGTGCATCCCTTATATTATCCGGTACTTCGAACATCCGACGAACCGTTCCCGGGTTGGCATCCAGAAGAATGACGCGATCACTCATCGCAATCGCTTCAGATAAATCATGAGTAACTAGAACAGCCGTCTTATCTCGAGCTCGTAGAGTCTTTACGATCAGATCCTCCAGTTGAAGTTTTGTCTGATAGTCAAGCGCGGAGAACGGTTCATCAAGTAATAACAGACCCGGTTCTGTCGCTAATGTACGAACGAGTGCTACCCGTTGTCGCATACCACCTGAGAGCTGTGGAGGATAAAATTTTTCTTTACCCGCGAGTCCCATTTCTTCTAATAATTTCGAGGTCATCTCTACGCTTTCTGGTGTTATTCTATGGGTTAATTCCAGTCCTAACAGCGCATTATCCATGATGGTTCGCCAAGGGAATAAGTAGTCTTGTTGGAGCATATACCCCACTTCTGGAGAGGGTCCCTCAAGTTTATTTCCGTAGATGAGAGCCTCCCCAAGAGTTGGAATAATGAGCCCCGCAATAATAGATAGAATGGTCGTCTTCCCACATCCACTCGGACCTACGAGACTGACGAATTCGCCCTCAGATACCGTGATTTGTAGATCATTAACAGCTAGAGAGGCCTCTCGATCCGTAACGTAGACATGTGCGACATGATTCAATTCAACTACGGGAAACATGAGCACTCTCCTTTCGTTTGATAAGCCAAGTTAATCTGAGGAAGCTTTTGCCTTATCTGCAAAACTGTTGTCAACAATGACTTCAGGGGCTACTCTCTCCTTCAATTCTCCTGCATTCTCCATAACATCAAGAAGATTGTTCCATTCCTTGTCGTCAAGGACAGGATCGGTCGCATAAGTCCCTTGTTCTTGATATCTTTTAACCGCTGAGACAACAATATCGCGATCTGTATCTTTAAAATATGGCAGAATAACATCAGTAATCTCTCCGGGGCTATGTCCCGCTACCCAAGTCTGAGCTTTCTGTATAGCATTCGTAAATTTCTGCACGGTCTCTGGATTTTTCTTAATAAAGCTCTGTTTACTCATAAACACCGTATAAGGAAGGTGTCCGCTCTCTACCCCGAAAGAAGCTACCACATGTCCTTTACCTTCTTTTTCAAAAATGGAAGCCTGGGGTTCGAATAATTGCACGTATTCACCTGTACCGGATGCAAAAGCAGCTGCTATGTTGGCAAACTCAATATTCTGTATTAATTCCAAATCCTGATGAGGATCAATACCCTTCTTCTTCAGCGCAAACTCTCCCGCCATTTGTGGCATTCCACCCTTACGCTGCCCTAGGAACACGCTCCCTTTCAACTGATCCCAAGCAAATGTCCCACTCTTCTCCCTAGCAACAAGGAATGTTCCATCTGTCTGCGTCAATTGTGCGAAGTTAATAACCGGGTCCTCCGATCCTTGCTGATACACATAAATCGACGTTTCCGAACCTACAAGTGCCACGTCCACGGCATTCGATAACAACGCGGTCATCGTCTTATCTCCACCAAAAGTGGTCTGGAGTTCAACATCTAATCCTTCCTCCTTGAAGAATCCCTTCTCCAAAGCGACATACTCAGGAGCATAAAATACAGATCTAGTCACCTCACCAATCTTCACCTTGGTTACCGAGTTCTTATCTCCACATCCTGTAGCTACTATCCCGCACAGGAGAAGAATAGATATCGCAGTTGCTAACCCTTTCGTTCCTTTCCTCATCGTTATCCCTCCATTCTTCTACTTTGATATAAGGCATCATATGCATGAGCCTAGAAAAGGTTAAAGTATCTTGTAGAAATGAATCGGTAGAACAGCAAACAGCCCTCTGCAGTGAATGCAAAGGGCTGTTTATTGGTGAAGCTTCTATATGAATTCTTATCTTATTACCATAAAGTTACTCAATGAATTAGAACTTATAGATTTCTTTATACTTTTCTTCCAAATAATCCGCTAGATAATCTGGATTTAGGTCTTCGCCTGTGATGGCAAGGATCAATTCAGAAGGTGTACGGCTCTTTCCATATCGATAGATTTTGTCCGTAAGCCATTCTTTAATTGGCAACAACTCGCCGTTCGCAATATATTGTTCGAATTGTGGCAATTCTTTACGCATCGTATTTATAATTTGTGCTGCATACATATTACCGAGAGAATAGGAAGCGAAGTAGCCGAAATCTCCACCGGACCAATGAACATCTTGCAGTACACCTAATCCGTCATTCGGAGGTGCAATTCCAAGATACTCCTCGTATTTCGCATTCCATACTTGAGGTAGATCTTTGACAGACAATCCTTCATTAAATATCATCTTCTCAATCTCATAACGAATAATAATATGAAGATTGTAAGTTAATTCATCAGCTTCAATGCGAATCAGTGAATTCTCCACACGGTTCACTGCCCGATAGAAGTCTTCCATCTTCACGTCTTGCAATTGCGGGCCAAAATGTTGCTGTAAATCGCTGTAATAACGTTCCCAGAATGAACGACTACGTCCAATCATATTCTCCCACAAGCGAGATTGCGACTCATGAATCCCCATCGACGTTCCTTCTGCAAGAGGAGTGCCCGCCAAGTTTGCATCAATGTTCTGTTCATATAACGCGTGTCCACCTTCATGTAAAGAGCTGAACAATGCACTAGTCACATCATCAAGTAAGTAGTGTGTTGTGATTCTTACATCTCCAGGGTTCAGTCCTGTTGCAAATGGATGTACACTTTCATCTTGACGACCTGCTTCGAAATCATAGCCCATTTGTTCTAATATAAACAACCCGAATTTCTCTTGTTGTTCTTTCTCAAAAATTTGATTTAAGAATTCATTATCCGGTTGATTACGCGAGGCCTTAATAGCTTCAAGAAGAGGGACCAATCTACCGCGTAACTTGCTGAATACTTGATCCAACTTCTCCACAGTCATATCAGGCTCGTACATGTCAATCAGTGTATCGTAACGTGTTCCCTTGACTCCCCAGTATTCGATAAACTCCTGCTTCATGTCCACAATTTTACTCAGATAAGGTTCGAAGCCCTCGAAATCACTATTTTCTTTAGCATCTTCCCATAACGTCTGGGCATGCGCTGTTAGCACTGAATACTCCTGAAATTTTTTGGCGGGAATTTTTTTATTCCGTTCATACTCTTTCTGACAATCAAGAATAATTCTCCGATCGATATCATCAAGCTGATCAGCTACATTTGGATTTGAAAGGTATTCCAAATATCCTCCCATCTCATCTGAAATTTGTAGCTTAAACATTTCTGTATCCAGCATTCCAATCGTTTCTGAGCGAACTTCAGCTCCCTTGCGTGGAGCTCCTGTCCGAAGATCCCAATGAAGTAAAGCTACAGCCTCGTAATAACTTCTTATTTTTCGAACGAGTTCTTTGAATTGTTCTAATTTAACCTTTACATCATTATCCATTTTTAGCACACCTCACAAATTATTTTTCTTCTACCCTCTTGATGATACTTTTTGCAAAAAGTATAATCAACTTTAATACATTGTCCTGAATTTGAAGGATTACGCTATTTCTTTATAGAACAAGTGTCTTATACTTACTACTATATTGTAGATAATCAAGCTTGTTTAGTCATTTATAAACCATTCCAAGGAAGGACGAGATGCCTTATGAGTCACATTAACGAAATCATGGAGTTCAATCGTAACTTTGTAGAAAAGAAAGAATATGAGCCCTTTTTAACTAGTAAATTTCCTGATAAAAGAATTGTTGTGATTACATGTATGGATACTCGCTTAGTAGAACTACTACCCAAAGCCATGAACTTCAAGAATGGTGATGTAAAAGTAATCAAGAATGCAGGAGCTATTATTTCTCAACCTTTTGGAAGTGTTATGCGAAGCGTGCTTGTCGCTATATATGAACTAAACGCAGATGAAGTATTTGTGGTTGGTCATTTAGATTGCGGTATGGCAGCGTTGAATGCGGACCGCATGATTAATTCAATGAAAGAACGTGGCATTCCCGATACTGTATTGTCCACACTTGAGAACTCAGGGATAAAATTAACAAAATGGTTACGAGGATTTAGCGACATAAAAGAAGGGATAGTTCATACTGTTGATGTCATTAATAAACATCCATTATTACCCACTAACACACCTGTTCACGGTATGATCATTGATCCAGCGAATGGGTCATTGGAACTTGTAGTCAATGGCTATGATCACATTTATTAAGATACGAATTAAACCGATGCGAAAGATTTTCTTTCGTGTCTTTTTTTTGTCCAAAGATCCATTGGTTGCTAAGCGTACAGTTTAAGTGTACACTTTTTGTATTGTAAAATTCATTCAATATAGGAGCTAAAGACTCATGAATACACTCTCTTACGGTTTACTTGCCTTTTTATCACGAGCCCCATACTCTGGCTACGACCTCATGCTGAAGCTTCAGCCCTACTGGCCAGCTAAGCATAGTCAGATCTACCCCCTACTATCCCAAATGGAGTCTGATAAGCTTCTTACTTCTACTTGGATTAAACAGTGTGAGAAACCCGATAAGAAAATTTATAATATCACAGAAGATGGAATCCGTAAGCTCAAAGAATGGATGTATATTCCTGCGGCTGATCCCATTGTCCGGGATGAATTGAACTTGAAGACATATTGTATGCATATGACAAATATAGACAATGCTATTGATATTATTGAGAGAAGAGAAACTTACTATCTTAAGCGATTAGACATTTATAATCTGCTATTAGAAGATATGCCTGAGGAGAACCGGGAATTCGGAAAACATGAATTTTACGATTATCTGCTCATACAAAAGGCTATCTATAGTGTTTCAGCAGGACTTGAGTGGACTCGTTTGATGATAGAAACATTAAAAAATCAACGTACAAAGCAACAACAAAATTAATTATATTAATATTGAAACTTTTAAGAATCTCGTACGTATTATTTCTCATGCGTATACTATAAATACACAACATACTTATAGGGGGTACTTCAACTAATGAAGAAATGGATTATGATTGTTATGGCATTCACACTAATATTCGCAACAATTGCACCAGCTAGTGTAGATGCAAGACGTGGTGGGGGTTTCAAATCGACTCCTAAATCTTTCACGAACACGCCTAAAAAATCAACAACGAATAGCAATGTCTCGAAGTCTACTACCAACAAAAGTTCAACTGCTGGAACGACTGCTAAGCGTGGATTCTTTAGCGGCGGCGGCTTGATGAAGGGGTTAATGATTGGTGGTTTAGCAGGTATGTTATTCGGAGGTATGTTCGGTAACATGGGCGCTATGGGTGACTTTTTCGGATTATTAATTAACGTTCTAGCTATCTATGTACTCTTCACCATTGCACGCGCAGGATATAGAGCTTACAAGAATCGTCGCAAACCTGCAGATGATCGTGACGGAAGGTACTGATTAATATGGTTTTAAGCATGGATGAAATCATTAACGCCATTTGTCTGCACATGGCGGAACGTAAAGCTGTACGTCCTACGGATGTAACGGTCGAACTTAGTTGGGATGAAGAAGATGGTTATACCGCTGAAGTATGGGTGCAAGGTCGCAATCAGTTTCTAGTGGAATCTAACATGATTGAAGCGATTCTTCGTTATCTACAAAGTGAATATCAAGTTCGCGCTTATCGTGAGCAAGTAACACTTGATTTAGATGAAGAAATCACTGCCATTGTTAGAACTTAATGTCTGTTAAATAAGGGGATGTCCAAGAGTCTGCAAAGACGAATTGGACATCCCCTTTTACTTTGTATTTGGATAGGGCCATGTACAGAATTGGGACAGATGCTCCATCGGCTTCTCATATTCCTTCTCCAACGCATCGGTCATTATCTCACTATTACGTTAGGCGATACCAGACAAAGGTATGATGCTTTTTATGCAAGATTTGATGCAGTTGATGACCATTTCAGCGTTTTACAGGTGATTGAATCCAAGTAAAGTGAAAGAGACCTTCAACACCATGAATGTGGACTTGAAGGTCTCTTTTATAAGCTATATCCTACCTACGGAGATACGGACTAATTAAGTATCTGTGAATAGTCTGCGAGTCTGCTATGCTATTGTTTGAACTTACCATTCATTCATTCTTGTATATCCGATCCATGAAGCGAGACCCGCGAAGCTCATATCCAGCCGCATTAGCATCCTTCAACATTTCTTCAAACGGCTGACTGATCATAAAGGTCATCATAATAAGCGATAGCTTATTTAACTTCTCATCGACAATTTGTGCCGATTTCACTACATTATCTTGTGTCAGCTTTAGTGCGTTGTTTTCTAGAATGGCTGTTGCTATGGAATAAGAGAATCCACCTGAAATAAGAATGGAAAGAATAATTACAGCTAAGAAGGCAATTCTCAGCTTATTACGTAATGAAATTCTCCTCAAACTACCCAATATATCACGTCCTCATTGAAAATTTATCTGTAGTCTGATTATGTCACTCTACTCTTGCTTCTACAACGCTTCAACTTGATTAAAGTGGATCCACCGTACTTGAATAGTTGATTTACTATATGTCTATATGGATTTAGAACATGATCATGATTAGACTACTAATTCTTGAACTGCGGGTGGCGTAAGTTATATAGTAAATAAATAAGACAAGTCGAATTCTTAATGTATAAGAATTCGACTTGTCTTACGTTGTTAACGAAAGTCCGTGCTAAATATCTTTAGGGATCATCATATTGTTGGATTGTCTTCTATAAGCTCTTATTCCAAATCCAACAGCTAAGTATAAAATTGAAGTCATGATTCCGCTGATCGGTGAAATAAGAATTTCTTTCCCTGATGCTATGCTGATATAACCTGATATAACTAAAGGATTTATCAGCGAATCCTCTATCGTATGTAATATAACACACGGCCAAATTGACTTTGATACCCTATAAAGCTCAATATACATAACGGACCAACATGTCATTGTCATAATTGCTACAACGATAAATATTGTTTGGTTGACAGGTAGCACTAGCTGCAAGTCTGCCTCCGATAAAAAGACCAAGTAATATGGAATATGCCATATTCCCCAAACGAGTCCAACGATCAGATATATTTTCCAGTCCTTAAGATTTAATTTATCGAGTTGTGAAGTAAGATAACCCCGCCATACAGTCTCCTCAAAGATATTTTTAATAAAGCCAATTAACAAAGTACTGCCAAACGCCCAAATAAAAGCTTTGATATTAAATCCAGACAAGTCAATCCATTTCGTAGCAGCTCCGACGATCAACACGATTACTGTTACAACAGGATAAATCAAGACAGAAGTCAAGTACCATCGTGAATTTCTTTTGAAATTTGGCTTGAAGCCAATATCTTTCCAACCAACCTTTGAACATATTATTATTGCAATGGCAGTTAACATAGGAAACACCAACCATACCCCCATACCGAGAGTATCACCTTTGGGATGTTCGGGAAGGACAGAGTCCACAAGAACACCTATCCAGCCGCTGAAAACAACTACAATAACAAATAGAACAATATAACGAATTACTTTTTTATTCATAGAACCTCCCATTCAATTCGTTTTAGGGATGCGGCGTAGCCAGGATCTTCGAATTTACCCACAATTATTTCGTGTTGCTTATGTATTTTAAAGTTGTACCATGCTGTACTCTTATCTATGATATGATTCCTGATCATTTCATACAAATACCTTATGTATCTCGCCATATGTCATATTCTCTGGAAAGCTTTCTACTAACTTTACTTCCTCAATTTCATATCCCTCTGTTAAATCTCCCAACTCAATGATCTCAGAGTAAAATAATTGCCCATACCTTCTAAATCCGTCCATTATAACTGAGTATCTTGTAAAAGAGATGCCTTAAATACTTCCACGTCTGAGTCAATTCTTGAACTACACTCATTATTCTCAGTTCCAGTTAATTTACAACTCCTTAAAAATTCCGAATACATCAATTTCCTATCCGACGTATTCCAAAACAAACTATGGCCTGACTTAACCCGATAGAGTTTAGCTTTAGCAAGTTGAGAACTTATCCAAACAGCACCTTCAATCGGAGCTGCATCATCTGCTTCTCCATGCCATAAGTCTATTGGAAATTCAATTTCCGAAAAATTAATGTCCCATGGATCATTTATCATTTCAGTCTCGATAACGCTCTCTTTAACACCCTGTCGATGTGCTTCAATGATCTGTTTATCATTTACTCTTTTCGCTTGATAAGTCATAGCTTTAAAGAGCAGTTCTAATAGGAATGGAGAATGTTTACTTAACGTGAATCCTAATCTATTGATCTTGTTCATCTTCTTTTTGTATCTCAACATATTTATAGGTGATGGCGTAGAGACCAGAAATACATTCAGTAATTTTTCAGGAATCATTTCTGCACAAGCTATAGCGTATGGTGCTCCACCTGATATTCCGGCGACACCAAATAAATGTATTTGCAAGTGATCAGCCAGTTCTGACAAATCAAATGACCAATCTTTGAATGTTCTTTTTTGTTTCATATCGGATTGACCATATCCAGGTCTATCTACAGTAATAATTCTTACATTCAAATCAATCGCTGCATCATCTTCATCATCAAACAACAATCGAGAACCCGGAGAACCATGAAAAACAAATAAGGGAATTCCATCAGAAACACCATACTCAGTGTATCCCAATTGTCTTCCATCTTTCAGAATGATAATTTTATCCTTTTTCATAACCATTGCATCTCCCTTTTTCTTATAACGTTTATAGCTCAATTTTTATTATTGTTTTACGCTGATTTTGCTAACGTTGTGTATT
Source organism: Paenibacillus sp. DS2015 (assembly GCF_050433705.1). Taxonomy (NCBI): domain Bacteria; kingdom Bacillati; phylum Bacillota; class Bacilli; order Caryophanales; family Paenibacillaceae; genus Paenibacillus; species Paenibacillus sp. DS2015. The sequence continues at coordinate 175,210 of NZ_JBNPWS010000008.1, forward strand.
CAGATAATCATGTATGTATTTCGTAATTTCTTTATTGTCCTTTACTAAGATTCTCTTCACTGAATATTCCTCAGTTATTTCCATGATTTCTTTTATATTATCTTTATCAAATTCCTTATTCCATATAAATAGCATGTCATATAGGTTTCTGTAGGATTGTTTATAATTACTCTGTTCTATCCCAAGTCTTGTCCTGATAAACCTTAGAATTATTCTAATATCCCTCACGAACTTATTAGGTTTAATTAGAAATATGAAGTCAGCCTGCCTAAAACTTTCAATTGTCCAACTATAATGTACACCTTCAATAATCCACGCTGCTGTACTAACTATTTCATTAATTTTGGCATCTCGAACTTCAACCTTATGTCTACTATTTTCTACCGTTCTGTCTGTCCCAAACAAAATTATCAGTTTCATAGTTTATTATTTCGTATTTCTTCGACAATTCTTTTGCAATATAAGACTTCCCACTCCCACAAGCTCCAATAATACGGATCTTAATATGGATCGCTCCCTTGTAACTTCATCATTATCAAAATTTGTATATCCATATTCTAATCTTGATTCTTTATCTAAGGGATAATATTGAATGTACCCTATTGGTTTTCCTTCAAATTAACAATACATCTATTCTCATTATCCACCTTATAAAAGGCAAGATTTCCAATGAATATAATCCATGCAAGACAAGTGCGTAAAGTAAAATGATCTCATTGAATATACATTAGAATAACGATTATTGTGGTCTATCTAACTCCGCATGGCGCGCAATTCCCCCAATACACTCATAGGCGAAGCACTCCTTTATTCGCTGGCTTACCATCATATTCCGATGGGCTGTAACCCGTAATTGATTTGAACACTTGACTGAAATAAGTAGGATTCTGAAAACCAACCCTCTCACTAATTTCGTAGACCATGTACTTACCCGTACTGATTAATTCAATCGCCTTGCGAATCCGGAATTTGTTGAAATAAGTCACGAATGGCTCGCCAGTGACCCGCTTGAAAAGTTGGCTTAAATAATTACGATTCACGTGAAGACTGGCCGCAATCCTTTCCAACGAGATGTCCTCATGGTAGCATTTTTCAATATAATCCTTAATTACCCTATCCACTAAAGCATGGCTTTTCTTACCGCCTTGTTCTTCTTGAATTTGAGCGACCATCCGCGCAACTGTATCATTCATCCATTCTAGCATTGTTGAGACGGATCCGAATCTGGTCAGTTGTAGTAGTATATCTTCTAGGCCATGATTCGTCGTTTCTACCTGTGTCTCGATAGTAAACGAGGCAGTCCATAGTACGCTTAATATCCCAGAACAGACTCCTTTACTAACGGAAAGCGACTCTTTACTCCTCGCCATCTCATTTCTTAACTGCTTCCATTGATCATAGGCCTGCTGCCACTGTTTCTGAAAGATCGCATCGTGGAGGTAGCGTACTGTATCCATGGAGACACTCTTGTCTGGCTCCGCTAAGCTAATGGACGTAAAGGCATAGACTCGATTCCACTCGTTCATTTCCGCAGTCTCCACAGCGGTACGGCTTTCCAAGTATGAATCTATCAATTGGTGATAGCCATCACGGACGGATCCGAGCCCAGCTAACACGGACAATTTCATATACTGAAGAATATTTTCTAGCATCGCATTCGATATTTCAATGATGAATTCCTGCTTTTGTTCGTCCTGAGTTGGAACACCCATAAAAATAATGAAGAACTCTTGGTCCGAATATTCCAGAACTTCAGCAGACAAGAGTGAATGACCTTTCAGATTTAAATTCAACATTTCCCGTATAATGTTCCCTGTTCCGAAACGTAGTAATTGCCAGTCTCGTTCTCCTCCTGGTGCAGAGAGATTCGGACGAACGAGGCTGAACGTCAAAACCTGTACCGTTGTCAAGTTCGGCAGTCCCATAAATGCAATTCTACTAGCTGGTAGCTCCTCCGGTCGGTAACGAGTAGACAGTAAATCCCGGAAAAGGGTATTCAAGTATTCCCTCTTTATCAAATACTTGTTTCCACAATACAGAAATAGCTACGCTTCCGCCAAGCAAAGACGGAATATAATAAATGGTGCGGTAAAAATTAAGATATCTCATCCCTTGATTAAGCAATACGGCCAGACCGAGTGCGAATGCAAGACGCGTCGGAACCGACAGGAACACATATTGAAATGTGACCTTAATGGAGTCACTCATACGGAAATCCTCAGTGAACATCGTCTTATAATTAGCGAAACCAACCCACTTGGGTGTCGACAGCAAGTCATAATTCGTAAAGGACAAATATAACGATGCGATGATCGGACTTAAATATAGAAAGATAAAACCGATTATCCATGGTAACAGAAATAAATATCCAGCCATATAGGTTTTGTATTTTCCCATGTGTTAGCTCCCCTTCTTAGGAAAAGTGAGCCCCTAGAGGCTCACCATGATCCAATATATTTGGTGTAGCTTAAGATCAATGTATTATTGCAGCTTCGCTTTTTCGAGTAATTTATCAAATTCCAACATGAATTCATCAACCGCTTTGTCGATTTCCTGAGCACCGAAGGCTACTTTCTCACTTGTTAACAAGAGCAGTTTCGTGAATTCGTTATCGAGAGGAAATTGCTGATAGATTATTGGTGGAGCTGTATCTGATACCAATGAAACATAATCATAAAGTACTTTATCGACGGGTGTAGACTGCGCAGCTAACAAATCGCGAATTTCTCCCGCTGGAGGAACGCCTCTGGAACTTCCTAGGATGACGCCAGCTTCAGGATCGTTCACCATAAAGTTAATAAATTTCGCAACCTCTTCAGCTCTGTACTTGAATAGGACGTGATGTATTGACCTGAGATCGGTGGGATCATTCCACTACCGGCAGAACCATTCGGGAACATGATCAACCCAAGTGTATCTTCCGTCAGTTCTTGATAACCGTATATTTGGGAAGCTGCTACACTTTGAATAGCAACTTGCCCTTTCACAACTAAAGATTTGTCTACCGCTGAAGAAGGGCTGGCAACTTGAACGTCAGCAGGTACGACAGCTCCCGCTGCACGCAGCTCTTCCCATATCGTAAACCAACTGATAATATCTTCTTTCTCGAAAAGACGTGCACCATCACGATACAATTCTTTACCATTGCTCCCAAGATATGATCCTAACGTTGCAGCATCGCTCGAAAGGTCGTACACACCATAATTGCCTTTACCCAATTTTTCAGTAATCGCAATGGAAGTGGTCTTCAATTCATCATACGTCCAACTTTCTGTTGGGACTTCTACGCCCGCTTTTTCGAACATACTCGCATTGTACAGTAATCCTGAGGAGCTAACCCCCAGCGTAACGCCATATAATTTACTATCAAAGGTAGCAGATTCCACTAAGGTTGGATTAAAACCCTCTAGGTTAATCACATTGCCCACATAAGGAGTCAAATCAAGCATTGCTTTCTTATCCACGTATTCTTTAATATTGCCGCCCATTTGGATTAAATCCGGTGCGTTACCAGCGGCAATCTGGGTGTTCAGCTTAACCATATACCCGTCAAACCCTGAGTATTCGCTTGTGATTTTGATGCCCTTATTTTTCTGCTCGAATAGCTCGATTGCCTTCAGTGTCTTTTCATGCCTCTCATCTGATCCCCACCAAAACATGCGAAGTTCTACGGTCTTAACAGGCTCCTCAGGCGGAGCTACCTCAGATGTGGTTGATGCAGGTGTTGTTGATGGTGATGCACTCTCCTTGTTTGTTTCATTTGTACCATTAGAACAAGCAGATATTAGCAGGACTAGGATGATCACAAACATCGAAATTACTTTTTTCTTTAACATGTACCAACCCTCCTTCGACTTTGACTACGCTTTCATTATAAGGAAGATGGGTCATAATAAACATAAACAAAAGTAAGGAAATCGTTAAGAAAAATCAGTTATTGTTTCTCTGTAGTCTAAGTAAGAAAAATGCCCTCTTTGAATTACAATCATATCAATTTCACTTTCCTATTGAATATCCTTCAAATAATCTAGTTGGGTAATCGCGATGAAATGGCATACTTTTTGTCACGATGCTTGATCTGGGAGGGGGAAGGCTAGCAGATATTCGCGGCATCAGGGCAACCGCGCAACCAATCCAACATGTGGTTTACACATTCATCCAACCATCCTTCCATTTCTGGAATATCTAATATTACATGATCAACAATTACATTCAACCCTGATTCACTAAATGTAGCGATACTTTTATGCATGCCTGAAACACTCATTCTAAGAGTAGCCCAATAATCTTGTTTCAAGTGTTTTTTAGGTGCAATGTCTTCAAATGCATCAAGTGAAAAATGAAAATATGGTTCAACTAACATTTCTTGAAGTTTCTTTGTCAGACTTGTCTTACCGGAGCTTGAAGTTCCATTAAGACAAATGATATGTCCTTTAGCAATTAATCACTATTCGACACGCTATTTGATTTCCCCTATTTTTTTCTCCCAAGACAGGGGAAATCATCCTCCACCAAACTCAATCAAATGGAAGCTGCAAAAAAAAGGGAGATCAGAATATAACATTCCAGTCTCCCATGCCTTGAAGTCAAGTGATTGATTCACTTTTGTATGTATGCTAATCATATTCGCCCACTGACCACTTCATATGACGGACGTTGTCCTTATTCTCTGGTGTACATATTCTGATCCTGCAATCGAATAAGCACCTTACCAAAACGACCGCCCTGCCTTATGCCCACTTTATCAGACGGATAAGTCCGTTCCAAATACGAGGCTACGATTTCTCGGTTCCGATCATCCGCAGGTAGACCATACATGCCCAACCAAGTCATAACCTCCTGGAGCGCTGTTTTTCTGGATACCTCCGTTGTTTTCATTTCCCGAGTTACGAGTGACTCATAAGAATAGCCTTTGATATAAAGAAGGTGGAGCAAGTATGCCATCTCCGAATGTTCGGTATCGAATGGCTGGTCCGTGACCAAAGGCCAAACTTCATTCACTAGACTGTGATCTATGGAACCTGCAGACAGACTGATATAGCAAAACTGCTGTGCGCAGCTTAGTACCTTCTCTACACTCTCCCAATCAACAATAACTGGGCACATGGAGACAAAGACGAGATCAAAGGCTTTTCTCCAGCCCTTTGCCTGAACATCAATATCTTCAAACGGCTCTGACACAACCTCAACCTTACCATTGGTTAGTCCAGTGATATTTTCCACCAGTAACTCGGCCAGGGGAAGACAAGGCTCTACGGAGGTAACACTAGCCCCTCTCTCCGCAAATGGTACTGAAAATCCTCCTGACGCTGCTCCAATGTCGAGAATGGAGGTATCTTTGAATTTCACTCCTTGCCCTTCGAGCCAATTCATAATCCGTTTTGTTCGTTGTCTTCCTTCTTCATTAAAAGCCTGCTCATTAAACGAGCTCGCTTTATGGTCAAAAGCATGTGCTGCATCAATTCCAGCACTTTTCATCTTGTTCACTCTTGTATAAATGTCATCCTTCCAAGCTTTTTCCCAGATGGCTTCATTAAAAAAATCATTCATCCTGATTCCTTCTTTCCATTTTAATATCACTCCACATTAAAGAAGACTTCAAAGATATATTATGTCTTTAATTAATTGAAAAATAAGACGTTTTACCAAACGATCTTATTCTTGTTTTTTTTGGCGAGATCAAACATGGTCTGATTACGCAAATGTTCTTCCATCTTTGCTTCTGCCGATAGCACAACCTGCTGAATTGGACATTCCGATCCATGATCGAAGCTACAATCGAACAAGGAAGCAGTCCCTTCAACGGCGTGAATAATATCTAGGAACGATATGTTTTCCCAATTCCGTTTTAACCTATACCCGCCATTAGCACCTGAAGCAGATTCAACCATTCCCGCCTTGACTAGCTTGGTTAATATCTTGGATAGATAGGTAGGGGAAACGTTTTGCCGATCTGCCAACTGCTGCACACCAATAGGTTTATTCGGAGTGGCCGCAACAAGAAAGAGCATCGTGTGAAGGGCATAATCCGTAGCTTTCGAGTATTTCATTCTAATTCATCCACCTTAATAATAGACTTTGCACATCTATAATAACTTTTATAAAAGTGCATCGTCAAGTATTTCTATACGTGATCAGAATTTGAACTCCTCCTCCGTCAATTCCAGGTTAATGCTTGCAGCGACAGTAGTACCGGCGGCCGCAGACACAATCAACTGCGAGGGAACCCCGGTACTCGCTTCACCGGCTGCAAATAATCCAGGTACCGTACTTTTTCCCGTTCCATCAGTAAGGATCCCACCTAAATCTGTTGTATCATAACCAAGCTCTTGTCTAAAAGCAACCTGTGGCGCCCACTGAGGTGTCACGAATCCACCCGTTCTGTCTATCCGTGAGCCGTCTGTGAACTCCACCTGCCGCAGCTTACCTTCACTGCCGTGAAATGCTGCTACTTTTTGTTCCGATACGATAATATGTCTAGAAGCCAGCATTCGTTTTTGTTCGTCCGTCAGAACACTACGGCCATTGGTGCAGATTACAAGATCACGACTCCAATTGTAGAGCAATTTAGCCAAATGGTACACGTTAGGATTATCTGATAACACAAACAACGGCTGGTCTCGCAGTTCCCAACCATCGCAATAGGGGCAATAAAAGAGGCTTTTACCATATAGTTCCTTAATACCTGGAATGTCTGGTAACGTTTCTTTTAGACCTGTGGTGATCAGCAGTTTGCGGGATTGAATCGGTTCATCTTCACCGCTAGTAATCAGGAAACCATCATGAAGCTTGCGTATATCCGTTACTTCTGCGGGATGATGCTTAACCGAAGGATATCGCAGCACCTCTTCGTAAGCAATTCGCCGGAATTCAGCTGGTGTAACGCCATCCTGCGTAAGAAAACCATGAGAAGCATGCGTTACCGCATTTCGTGGTTTATTGTTATCAAACAGTACCACATTTCTCCTCGCTCTGCCCAGCAACAATGCCGCATTGAGTCCCGCGGGGCCCCCGCCGATAATTGCACAATCGTAAATCATGTTTTGTCCTCCTTATATATTCAATCTAACGGATCAAGTATATAACAGATTCATTATGTCTGCAATTAAAATATCCAAGTACATCCATATTGTGAAATACTGTAAACGAAATGAATCGAAGCTTAGTTAATGAAAAAGGGCTGCCTCTTTGGCAGCCCTCTCATTGTTGAACTATATTTAGCTTAGCTCTCGCTTTCATATTCTTCTTTTAATATTGAATAATGAAAGCTATCCGTGAGTTCCCCTTTTATCATATGGTTTCTCCGTAGTGTACCTTCGTGTTTCATACCTAGGCGACTCATGAGTTTTGCAGAAGCGGTATTTCTTATATCCGTTGCGGCAAATACACGCTCTACACCAAGTACATTAAATGCTAATTCAAGTATTAATTTTCCTGCTTCTGTCATGTAGCCATTCCCCCAGTAATGCCGACTCAAGGTATACCCTAATTCTCCACCCTTGGTCTCTTCATGCACTCTGAACTCGACTACCCCGATCATTTTGTTGGTTTCTTTTAACACAAGAGCATATTTGCCGATCGGCTCTTCTAGGTAATAGTTTGCTAATACCCGCTTCGCTTGGTCAACATCTTTATAGGGTTCATAAATGAAACGTGTAGTTTCTTCGTCAGATGTAAATTCATACAGATCTTCAGCATCATCAATTGAACACGGACGTAAAATGATTCGATCACTTTCCATCCGACTATGCATAATCAATGAAAGGTTTTTATTTTTCATACTCTCTCGCCAATCCTCTCGAACACCTTAGTTAGTACATATATGTTACTATGACAACAATCCTTTGCAAAGGAAATAAATATAACTATACTTTACTTTCGTTCGTTAGATCTACAACAATTCAATCACTCCAAGGAGTAAAAAATCCGCTTAGCAAACCTGGTCAAGCTTGCTAAGCGGATCTTATAACTTAACCCAAGAATTTAAATCTGTGGATAGCGGGCTCCAGTGGCGATTCCCTTGGGTGAGATACGTTCGATTTCAGCGAGTTCCTCTTTGGATAGCGCTACGTTCAGGGCACCGATATTCTCAGCAACACGTTCTAGACGCTTCGTACCCGGGATAGGAACGATCTGCTCTCCTTGGGATAATAGCCAAGCCAACGCCAGTTGAGAGGACGTACCACCCTTGTATGCGGCGAATTTCTCTATAAGGGCAACTACTTCCATATTTCTATTGAAATTCTCTCCCTGAAAACGCGGAAAGTTTCGGCGGTAGTCATCTTCCGGCAAATCCTCGAAGGTCTTGATTTGCCCCGTAAGGAAGCCTCTACCCAATGGGCTGTAAGGAACAAAGCCAATGCCCAGTTCCCGTAAAACAGGCAGCACCTCGTCCTCAACTTCCCGGCTCCATAGAGAGAATTCTGTCTCGACAGCGGTCAGCGGATGAACAGCATGGGCACGGCGAATCTGATCAGGCGAGGCCTCAGACAGACCGATATAACGGATTTTCCCTTCTCGGACAAGTTCAGCCATTGCACCAACCGTTTCCTCAATCGGCGTATTCGGATCAACGCGGTGCTGATAATAGAGATCAATATAATCGACACCTAGCTGGAGAAGGCTGGCATCGACCGATTTCTTAACATAAGCTGGGTGTCCCAGTAGGGTCATATTAGGCGACACAATGCCAAATTTGGTCGCAATGACAGCTTTGTCTCGGACCCCCTTTAAGGCCCGCCCGACCAATCGTTCATTCCCGCCAAACTTTCCTTTTCGAACAAAATCATCCCCGTAGATATTGAACTGCCCCCCGAATAGTGGACACTTTTAGAAAAAGTGGATCCATTCGGGGTTTTAGCAAAGGAACATATTTAACTGTGTATCATAAAAGCATAAGTGATACCTATAATAGACTTTTGATTTTTGCTAATGACAAAGGGATAACATTACAGGGATTTTGCTACGAAGAAGTTTTGTTAGATGACCTGATGACCTATCAGTTAGAGGCTATGAAGAGTATAACTTTCACTATGTGGCCATCCTTTTCGTGCCCCCAGCTTATCAGCGTATTTCAGCATCCTCGAGTAATCTTTATTCTTGCTGTTGGAGTAGTTATTGAGCGCCTCTTTCACTACATTTGAATCTAGTTTATTTCTTTATTTCATGCCTGCCTGAAAAGTATCATTGTCAAAAGAGAATTTTTTTTTATTGGTGGGTAGTTAGCTAGAGACGTAAGCGTCAAATACAGCCCACCTTTCATGAGAAGATACAGTCAACCTTGCTTCGACTCTACTATTCGAGGGGTTATAATCCCTTCCTTCTTATATAAGGGTGAGAATTCTACCCAATTGAAGCTCTCTGGCTCCTTCGATTTAGCCATTTATACAGAATCTTCATCATTGCCATATAAAATTTGCTCAAACTCTTGTAATTTCCAATGAGTCCATAATAATTATAGTAGCCACGAAGTTTTCTGTTTAGTTTGGGGATCAAGTTACGTATCCGATTATTCCGGTTCTCTTTGCACCATTCTTTGAATGCCACGATTAATTTCCTTAGCTTACTTCGGGATGTTCCTCGCTTCAGACTATCTTTCCCTTTTCGTGACTTCCCCCACCGAAATTCAAATCCTAGAAATTCAAACGTTGTATTCTCTTTTTGTCGAAGCCGTGAGAAGCTGATGATGTGCCAAGATTGGACTGATGACTCCACCTTGCGGGCAAGGACTTTCACCTTGTAAGATGAGCCAAACTTCTTGGCGTACTAACGTTCCCGCATTCACGAACCCTCACCGACTTAAATGCCGAAGGCCTGGGCGTGATGCGCTTAGTCGGTGCAGGGTTGTCGCCTGCTTCATCTTCCCCGAAATCCCTCTTGGTGACGACCAAGGGACGCTTGCAGCCTGCCGCGTGAATGAATTGTTGAACTAAACCGCTACGCGGTAGCTTTTTAAATCCTACAATCTTTCACTGCCATTTTCTAAACCTTCCTTTATCATCTAGTGAAAAAGGAGGTTGTTATTTATGCAAGATTTGATTCAATCTATGACGGTTTCAATGGAGTTACGAGGGTTTGCCCAAAGCACTCAAAAAATTTATCTGGCGCACTTGAAACGCTTCTATTCGTTTTGTGGCAAGGCACCTGCATCCGTTGGATACGATGAGGTTCGCGCTTTTCTTCATCATGCTATCTCAATAAGAAAACTGAGCTCTGCCTATGTGAATTCCGCCTATGGGGCCATTAAGTTTTATTACCAGTCCGTGCTTTTCCGTGAATGGAACATGCTACATATTCCGAGAGTGAAGAAGAAATCCTTTCTCCCCACGATACTGACCTTTCAGGAAGTATGCCAGATCCTCGATGCGACTCACAATCTCAAGCACAGAGCTATTCTTACTACCATTTACTCGGC